>NZ_JBLWTN010000008.1:0-284319 GCF_048270125.1 Thalassoglobus sp.
GCGAGCCCCACACAACCAATAGACTAAATCACCAATCACCTCAAATCTACTGAAAAACTAAAAGAAAGATGCTCTAGTCGAGCACCCAGCGATGTTTCATTCAAGATCAACCCAATATCAGTCGCATTTCAAACGTGAACCTGCCTCAAGAAATCCAGCTAGCCCGTATTTCTCACGGGGTGGTCTTGGAGGTCGCTTTTTGGGGTGTTCGGGTGATTGACGCTCACTCGCGACAGACCGGGAGCGGTGAGCTGGGCTCCAGGGCGCGATTTCCATGGAGAGAACTCTCAACTCAACTGAGGTGGGGGGAGATTTGTTCGCAGGTTGCTCAGAATTGTTCCGAACATTCTCTGTAGCGGATGCGTAGCTGAGAGTCTCACTCAAATTCGTCGGACGCTGACCTTGATCTGAGCTCCGATTTTCAGCACTCGTGTGCGGACGGTTTCTGCCTGAGCCGACTCGAATTCCGTCCCGCTCAACCCGAACGTCCGCAACGCATGGTGCAACACGTATGCAATCGTCGAGAAGGTCAGCCGTAATTGATTCGCACGCATCGTGTGAGCACTTGTGCGATCAGCGAACAACATCAACTGTTGCTCTTTGATCGAAGTCTTACTACCGCTCAGCAAGTGACTGCTCAGCCGCAGTCACGCCGATTGCTTTTCACCCCGAACACGATAAATCTGTTCATACAAAGACTGTGGATCAGCCCGAGCCAACTCGAGACTGGTCACCACGAACCGCGGCCACCCATCACAGAATGCATACAGCGGCAGGAAACAGTGGTGACCATAGTACCCGTGAAAGAACTTGCCGAGTTGGTCCCCATGCACCGGATCGTCGGTTGCATCGAAGTCGATGACCAATTCCTCCGGCGTCCCTTGCAGCGACCGCAACCGAATAAACAGATCGATCAGCGTGTCATGGATCGATTCCACATTGGCTGCAATCTTCTTGTAGCGGCTCTGTTCACTGGCTCCGGGTGGCGTGAGTTGCAGCCGATTGAGAGTACTTTTCCCCGCCAACGGCTTGCCGCGGTCCTGTTCGTCGCGTCGGTCTTGACCGGTGATGTCAGAACGTCCGACGATCAAAGCGAGCAACCGGTCGCTGCGCAGAACATCGTGATCATTCAGATCTTCATACCCCAATGCGAGTCCCATGATCTGCTGACTGAGCAACTCTCCTACAGAAAATTCAATGCGATCAGGGTCACGGTAATCTCGGAAACAATCGACAAAGGAGTCGATGATCCCCAGTCGCTGTTCGATCTCCCGCAGCAGCAACCCACCCCCGTCCGAAAAGATCGGCTCCGCCGAAAAATCAGCTTGGACAGAACGGGCCTGATGAGGTTGAAAAAGCGTGAGCTGCTCGAGACACTGTGTCATGACGAAACGGTCCGTTTAAAGTTGCGAAGGTGTTGTGTTCAAAATCACTTACGCAAAAAACGACCGTTTCGTTTATTCTTCCAGTGAGAAATCCGTGCTAATCACTTCTCAAACGCTTCAGTCAAGGAGACCACCTGCCTGCATTTCTTGAAATTCGTGAGCGCAGGCTAGCGGTAATCTGATTCTGCTCACGCCAACTCGTGTGTGGTTTTTTTAGCTATCAGAATAATCTCTTGCAGGAAGCGTCTGGCAAGCGATTATCAAGCAGGTCTCTGTCAGCGAAAACGGTCAACAAATGGGTGTCGTGACCGCGCCATAGTCTGGACCGTTCGTAATCGACCGGAATGGCAGTTCGCCGCTGAAATCGGATTTGAGATCAAACTTCGACTCGAGTGAATGAGACACGTTTCCTTCGCCAGGCATCGACGCAGAAATATCTTCGGCTTCTGGTTGATTGAGAACATCCTGTGATATCAACCTGAATCGATAGCAACGTGTTTTTCACCTTGTTTACCTCCACCGCGTTTTCGACATAGACCTTCTCAAGCAGAGACTTTAGAGGCAGGGCTAAGTGTTTAACTCGAGGGCGACATTAGGTAATGTTAGAAATCTACGAGAGGAATTATTATAAAAAACAAAGGTGCTGAGAATTCTCTTAGAGTCTTTGAGTTGACAACTGCTGCTTGAATTTGTCAATCTCTTTTCATCATGAGCAGGGCCACTCGAACAAACAGACATTTCTTTGCACACTCCGTTGAGGATGCGGACCAGAGTCAATGGGAACCACTTGAAGTTCATCTGCGAGAGGTGGCTGAACTCTCTGAAAAGTTCGCTGCCAGTTTTAATGCTGCCGACTTCGGTTATCTGGCAGGTCTGTGGCATGACATCGGGAAGTTCTCGCGAAAGTTTCAGGATTATCTGCTCACCGCGAATGGTTTTGAAGCACACATTGAACAGCGAACCAAAGTCGACCACTCCACTGCTGGGGCAAGACACGCTGCGGAAACGATTCCGCCTTGGGGACAAATCATTGCGTACGTGATCGCAGGTCATCACGCAGGGTTAGCGGATCGAGAAGGACCGCGTTCCAGCCTGACCTCTCGTCTCCAAGAGAAAGAGATCGAACCTTACAATCTCGCTCCGGCGGACCTATTGAAGCCACAGCGAGTTCTCGCAGTCCCCTCGATCAAGATGCCCGACAATAATCGCGAGACCATCGGGTTCCAACTCGCCTTCTTCACACGGATGCTCTTCTCCTGCCTCGTCGACGCGGACTTCCTGGCAACTGAACGGTTCATGAGTCCACAGCGAGCGAAACTGCGACCACAAGATTCATCACCATTTGAAGAGATGCAATCTGCCCTACAGTCGCTTCTGAACGAGAAAGCTGAAGCTGCTCCTCCAGGCAAAGTCAAAGAATGCCGGCAACAGGTTCTCGCAGCCTGCCGAGAAGCCAGCCTATTTCCAACTGGACTCTTCTCCCTGACCGTCCCCACCGGCGGCGGCAAAACACTCTCTTCGTTGGCTTTTGCAATTGATCATCTGCTAAAGCACGACCGTAGTCGCATCATTTATGCCATCCCTTTTACCAGCATCATCGAGCAGACTGCCAACGTCTTCCGCGAAGTTTTTGCAGACCTTGACTCCAGTCTCGTTCTCGAACACCACTCCAACGTTGATCCTGATAGTCAGCACGAAAGCCCTCAATCGAGACTCGCTGCCGAGAACTGGGATGCACCACTCGTGGTGACTACGAATGTGCAATTCTTTGAATCGCTCTTCGCAGCCAAAACCTCTCGCTGTCGTAAGCTGCACAATCTGACGAACAGCATCATCATTCTCGATGAAGCACAAACACTGCCGGTAGACCGTCTGAGACCATGCCTCGCGGTGCTGAATGAGTTGGTCCTCAACTATGGTTGTACGATCATTCTGTGTACAGCGACGCAACCCGGTATTCTGCATCGTGAAGATTTTAAAATCGGGTTGCAAGATGTTCGAGAGATTATTCCGAAACCCGCGGAGTTGTATCAAACGCTCAAACGCGTGGATGTCACAAAAGCGGGAACACTGACCGATGACGAACTCATTGAACGACTGAGCAAACACGATGCGTTCTTAACCATTGTTAATACACGGGCACACGCAGCCAAGTTGTACCGTGAACTCAGCGAGCAATTGGATTGCCAAGATTCAGTATTCCATCTCAGCACTTACATGTGCGGACAACATCGATCGGAAGTCATCTCGGAAATCCGTCAACGCTTAAATGATGGAGAATTTTGTCGAGTCATCAGTACACAACTCATCGAAGCCGGAGTTGATGTCGACTTCCCCGTTGTGTACCGCGCGATGACCGGAATCGATTCGATTGCACAAGCTGCCGGTCGTTGCAATCGTGAAGGCCGTTTACCGACCGGTGATGTCTTCGTCTTTGAACCGGCGGAGGTCAAGCTGAATGGGTATCTCAAGTCTGTTGCGCAAACAGCAAGGGAGATCGCCCCCGACTTCGATGATCTTCTCGACCCTGAAGCAGTACAGAAATACTTTGAACTGCACTACTGGAATCAAGCGGGTGAAAATAAATGGGACAAAACCAGCGACAAGGGTGTTATGAATTGTTTTCCGTACGGCAATAACATGCCGTTCAATTTCCGCACTGCTGCTGAACGCTTCCGCATGATTGAAGAGAACGGCCAGACCATTTATGTCCCTTACAAGAAAGAAGGAGAGCAACTCATTCAGCAACTTCGCGACGACGGACCTGACCGTTTCCTACTACGAAAACTGCAACGATATTCCGTTACGCTGCATGACCATCTCTTCATACTCATGCGACCTGATATCGAGATGATCCACGACCAATATCCTGCCTTACTCAACCCCAGCGCCTACGACGTAAAACTCGGAATTAGGGTCGACCGACCGGGGTACATTGAGTCTTCGGTCCTGATGCCATGATTCATAATAGATTAGTAAAAATACAAAATCTTGTTAAACAAAATTGAGTTCATCACTCACTTACGAATAACGCACGACTTCTGCTTTTCAATTCCTGACACGTCCATAGAAGATTTCAACTATGCCATCGACATCACCAATCAAACTCAAAGTCTGGGGCGAGTACGCCTGTTTCACCCGTCCTGAAATGAAAGTCGAGAGAGTCAGCTACGACGTCATCACCCCTTCCGCTGCGAGGGGAGTTCTCGAAGCGATCTACTGGAAGCCGCAGATTCGCTGGGTGGTTGACCGGTTGCATGTCCTCAAGCCGATTCGCTTCACGAACATTCGTCGCAACGAAGTCTCCTCGAAAGCATCGGCATCGAATGTCAAATCAGCAATGAAGAAAGGAACATCGGACAGCCCGCTCGGGATTTTCATCGAAGAGAACAGGCAACAACGGGCAGCGACGATCTTGCGGGATGTCGCCTATGTCATTGAAGCCCATATCGAACTCATCGACAACAGCGATCCTGTAGAAAAACATTTTAACATGTTCAAGCGTCGGGCTGAGAAAGGTCAATACTTTCATCATCCTTACTTTGGTTGTCGAGAGTTCCCCTGCGACTTCGACTGGATCGACGGAGAAATTCCTGCTTCAGAACTGACAGGTGAACAAGACCTGGGCTACATGCTGCACGACATCGAGTTTCAACCAACCAGCGGAAAGAAGTCGGACACCATCTCCGCCCACACCGGTGAAAGGCTCAACACCATCCCACATTTCTTCCGAGCTAGCATGACTAACGGAATTATCGACGTCCCCGCCCTCGAACGGACTCAACCAGAGGAGCAAGCATGATTCTGCAAGCACTCAATAATTATTACGAACGTCTCTCAGCTGATCCCGAAGCGGACGTCGCAGCGTTTGGGTTTAGTCGACAGCGCATTGCTTACGCTGTCGTGATTGAAAAAAATGGCGCCTTTCACAGCATTGAAGATCTTCGCACGCAAGAGGGCAAGAAACTTCTCGCTCGATCGCTTGTCGTCTGCGGTGGTGCGAAACCGTCTGGCTCTGGGGTCAACCCCTGCTTCCTTTGGGATAACCCAACATACATGTTGGGCTATAAGCCGGATGACCCAAAACCAGAACGAACGCTCCAATGTTTTGAAGCTTTTCGCCAACGGCATCTCGACCTCGAAGCCGCCATCAACGATCCCGAATTCTCTTCCGTTTGTCGTTTTCTGGAAAAATGGGAAACTTCAAAAGGCGCCGAGCAAGAAACCTTAGTCGATATCGCGACAGGCTTTGGTCTCTTCCGCATTCGTGGGGCAAAGCATTTCGTCCACGAGCAACCAGCCATTCGTGATTGGTGGTTAACACAAATTGGTAATAACGACGAGAGTTCAGAAGAAACCACCGGGCAATGCCTCGTGACTGGAAAGTCAGCGACCATCGCACGCTTGCATGAACCAAAGATTAAAGGAGTCATGGGAGGTCAATCTGCCGGAGCAGCGATTGTTTCCTTCAACCTAGATGCCTTCGAATCGTATGGGAAAAGCCAATCCAACAACTCGCCAGTCAGTGAATTAGCGACCTTCCAGTATTGCACCGCCCTTAATCGACTCCTCGCTGACCGCAGTCGTCGTATCCAAATTGGCGATGCGACTACGGTCTTTTGGACCGAGCAGAAGACTGAAGCAGAGAACATTCTCGGTATTGTCCTCGGTAACCCTCCCCCGGAAGATCAGGCACAATTGAACGTGCTGCAAGCGACTCTTAAAGCGATTGCCAGCGGTCAGTATCCCAGCAACTTCGGAGATCAGTCGACACCGTTTTACGTCCTCGGACTCTCTCCCAACGCAGCCCGAGTTTCTGTTCGGTTTTGGTATGTTACGACCTTGGGCGAGTTCGTCAAACATCTTCATCAGCACTTCGCAGACCTCGACATCGCCCGCAGCGAACGAGACAAAGAATTCATCGCCCCCTGGCAAATCATTCGCGAAACCGCCCGCGAATCGAAAGACATTCCACCGTTGCTCAGTGGGGCGCTCATGAGAGCCATCCTGACCGGGCAACCTTACCCAACGATGTTGCTCTCCGCCCTCATCCGCCGCATCCGAGCCGACCGCAGCATCAACCATACTCGCGCCGCAACTATCAAGGCGTGCCTTAATCGTAACACCCGTTTTAATATTTCCCCTCTTGAAAAGGAGCTTCCCATGTCCCTTGACCCTGACCGAGCAGACGCCAGTTATCGCTTAGGTCGACTCTTCGCAGAACTTGAGAAAACTCAGGAGGACGCCATGCCCGGAATTAACGACACGATCAAGGATCGTTACTTCGGAGCAGCCTCTGCCACTCCCGGAAGTGTCTTCCCGCGTCTTATACGGATGAGTCAACACCACCTGGGCATGCTCGAGAAGCCAACAAAAACCTACCACGAAAAGAGGATTCAGGAAATCTGTTCAATGCTTGATGTCTTTCCAAGCCATCTCAACCTGAAAGACCAAGGTCTGTTCGCCATCGGCTATTACCATCAACGACAAGACATCTTCACTAAAAAAAATAAACTAGCCACCACCAATTCTGAAGAGGAATAGAACCATGATTTCACGATACGATTTCGTTTACCTGTTCGATGTGAAAGACGGAAACCCCAACGGCGATCCCGATGCTGGCAATTTGCCCCGTGTCGATCCAGAGACAGGACAGGGCTTGGTCACTGACGTTTGTCTCAAGCGAAAAATTCGCAACTATGTAGGTCTCGTGAAAGAAGAGCAGCCACCATTTGAAATCTATGTGAAAGAGAAAGCGATTCTCAACAATCAGCACGCTCGCGCTTATGAAGCCCATGATATTGACCCCAAAAAACGGAAGTCGAAAGGCAAGGACAAGGCAGCAGAAGACAAGGAATTGACGAAATGGATGTGTCACAACTTCTTCGACATACGCAGCTTCGGAGCAGTCATGACGACCGAGGTCAACTGCGGGCAGGTCCGCGGTCCTGTCCAGTTTGCTATGGGACGCAGTGTCGATCCTGTCGTTGCTTTGGAACATGCTCTCACACGCTGTGCTGTGACTACAGAGCGAGAGGCGGAAAAGCAAGATGGTGGAAACCGTACCATGGGACGCAAGTTCACCATTCCCTACGGTCTCTACCGTGTCCATGGTTTCATTAACCCGCAACTCGCTGCTCAAACCGGATTCGATGAGAATGGAGAAGACCTGGAACTCTTCTGGTTGGCACTTCAGCAAATGTTCGAGACTGATCGCTCTGCATCCCGAGGAGAGATGTCACCGCAGGCACTGATCGTTTTTGAACATGCGAGTAAGCTCGGAAATGCGCCTGCCAACAAATTGTTCGAGCGAGTGACAGTCAAGCGACAAGAAACCGCTGACGGTGAAGCAGTTCCCGCTCGATCCTTCTCCGATTACGCCGTTGAAGTAAACGAACAGAATTTCCCCGAAGGAGTTACTATTCTCCGAAAGCTGTAAGTGTAATGATATGACCTACGCCGAAGACAATCTCATTCCACTCTCTGCCATGCAGCATTTGTTGTTTTGTGAGCGGCAGTGTGCGCTCATTCATGTAGAGCGGTTGTGGGCAGAGAATCTGTTTACGGCGGAAGGGAACTGGCTGCACGAGAAGGCTCATACCGGCAAACCTGAAACCCGCGATGGTGTCCGCATCACGCGGGGGTTGCCGCTGCAAAGCTTTTCTCTCGGGCTCTCTGGACAAGCGGATGTCATCGAATGGGAACCACCCACAGAGCAGAGAATTGGTCGTAAGACACTCGTCGATGTCTTACAGCGATCAACCGCAGAACAACGTGCCAAGTGGCGCGTCACGCCGGTCGAATATAAACGGGGGAAACCGAAGTCCAACGATTGCGACCGAGTACAACTCTGTGCACAGGCGATGTGTCTTGAAGAAATGCTCGGTGTTTCCATTCCCACCGGGCAACTTTTCTACGGAGAGAAACGTCGTCGCGTCGATGTCGCTTGCGATGAAAAGTTAAGAGCAACGACGACCGCAACGGCAATTCGTCTTCATGAAATCATTGACAACATGCTCACACCGCCCGCCGTCAGAGAGAAGAAGTGCGACACCTGTTCGCTGTTCCATCTCTGTCTGCCTGATGCCACATCAAACACCAAATCTGCCAAAGAGTACTTAAATCGAATGCTTCAGTAATATCACTTCTTATTACTCCCACACGTTTCTACTTACATCGAATGTCGACCACGGAGTTGAGGCATTGTTGTTCTAATTACGTTTCTGGTTAATAATAAGGGCACCTGTGAAAACGCATCTCAACACGCTGTTTATCACCACAGAAGGGACGTACCTAGCAAAGGACGGAGAAGCAGTCACAGTCAGGGTTGAAAAGGAAACGAAGCTCCGCGTTCCTCTCCACAATCTCGACGGGATCATGTGCTTCGGTCGCATCAGCATGAGTCCACAACTGATGGGGGCATGTGCCGAAGCCAACATCTCCATCTCATTCCTTTCACCAGAAGGACGCTTTCGTGCCGCTGTGGTTGGCTTCTCGCCCGGGAACGTATTTCTGCGTCGCCAACAGTACCGACTTTCCGACGCCTCTGATGCTTGCGGTGCGATTTCCCAGGCAATCGTCGTGGGAAAACTCGCGAACTGTCGCGCCGTTCTACTACGTGCAGCCAGAGACTCCACCGATCCAAACCGCAGCGAACGTCTGCAAGCTGTCGCCGGTCGATTAGCTGCGAATATCATTGATGTGCGAGCGACAAATGACGTTGATCGCTTGCGGGGTTTAGAAGGCGAAGCAGCTGTCAGCTATTTCTCGGCCTTTAATGATTTGGTGAACGCCGCTCCCGATGAATTCATCTACACGAAACGCTCGCGTCGACCGCCACGCGACGCACTGAATGCGTTGCTCTCACTCATCTACGCCCTTCTTACACACGATGCCCGCTCCGCTTGTGAAGCATCTGGCTTAGATGCGGCTGTCGGTTTTTTGCATCGCGACCGTCCAGGTCGTCCCGGCATGGCACTCGACCTGATGGAGGAATTTCGACCATTTCTCGCTGACCGCTTGGCATTGTCATTAATCAATCGACGTCAGGTGACCGAGAAAGGTTTTGATTATCTCGAAACCGGAGCAGTGAAGATGGACGACGCCACCCGCAAAACGGTTCTCGTCGCCTACCAGGAACGCAAGCAAGAGGTCATCACACATCCTTTCCTCGGAGAGAAAACGTCCGTCGGTTTATTGATTCACTTGCAAGCCCGACTCATGGCGCGCCACCTTCGGGGCGACCTTGATGGTTACCCTCCTTTCATCTGGAAATAAGAGAGAAAATTTATGTATGTCCTCGTTACATATGATGTCGCCACATCAACTCCGGGAGGCATCAAGCGCCTCAGGCATGTCGCCAAGACTTGCTTGAACTATGGGCAACGCGTACAAAATTCCGTCTTTGAAATGAAAGTCGATCCCGCACAATGGACTGACTGCAAGTACCAGCTAGAATCAATTATCAACCCCGCTGAAGACAGCCTCCGTTTCTACTATCTGGGAGCCAACTGGCATCGCCGCGTCGAACACGTTGGAGCCAAGCCCAGCTACGACGTCGACGGTCCCTTAATTGTCTAACGCGAACCCAAAGCGCACGCACCATCCCCTTTAGGTTCGCGATAGCCATAAGCACAATGAAGTCTGGAACTTAACACTTCCGCCCAGCAAAAGAACAATGCCTCGTGACTATCAAATCACCCGGTTCGCACTTTCCATTCCCTATCCCGAATGCTCGATTCAAGTTAACCTCTCGGTATCGCTCCCTCACAGGAGCGCGGATTGAAACTCATTCCCGTTTTCGTCAGTCACCATAACCGCGAAATCGCTCCCTCACAGGAGCGCGGATTGAAACTCTGGACGCCCACCGCCTAGACGTAAACCACCTGATCGCTCCCTCACAGGAGCGCGGATTGAAACACTCATATCGCCTACCAGTTTGAAAGATGTCCTAAAATCGCTCCCTCACAGGAGCGCGGATTGAAACAATCCGCCGTCGACGCCGTTTCGGCGAATCACGCATCGCTCCCTCACAGGAGCGCGGATTGAAACGCGCCAGGGCTCGGTTCCGTCGACCTGATCGGCGATCGCTCCCTCACAGGAGCGCGGATTGAAACTCGTCAATCGATGCCGTCTCGACTTACGGCCAGGATCGCTCCCTCACAGGAGCGCGGATTGAAACCGATTGTCCCAGTAGTCGCACGCCAATCTGCATATCGCTCCCTCACAGGAGCGCGGATTGAAACCGTGGTCAGTCGTGTCAATATCACCGTCACCGGATCGCTCCCTCACAGGAGCGCGGATTGAAACTGGTAGGTGGCGCCAACATAAACCTGATCTCATCATCGCTCCCTCACAGGAGCGCGGATTGAAACAATTCACGGAATCGACGGCGCGTCGCATCGTCCGATCGCTCCCTCACAGGAGCGCGGATTGAAACAAGACCTACGCGACAACAGGTTACACGGAACCGGATCGCTCCCTCACAGGAGCGCGGATTGAAACACTTCGGGGTTGAGAACTACGAGCAGAAACAAAATCGCTCCCTCACAGGAGCGCGGATTGAAACCGTTGCACCTGAAACCACAGCTTTGCGAAGAAGCCATCGCTCCCTCACAGGAGCGCGGATTGAAACTGTGCTGCCAGTGCCGTTGCTTCTGCGTCGCCAAATCGCTCCCTCACAGGAGCGCGGATTGAAACAGCAACCGGTGTTGATTATCTCGCTGGAGATAGAATCGCTCCCTCACAGGAGCGCGGATTGAAACTGTTAAACATGATTTTCGCCAACTCAACGACCAGATCGCTCCCTCACAGGAGCGCGGATTGAAACACGTCGATTACAGACATCTAGCCGAATGCTCCAATATCGCTCCCTCACAGGAGCGCGGATTGAAACTGCAACGACAACACGCTCCAAACCTCGCACTCCAATCGCTCCCTCACAGGAGCGCGGATTGAAACAAGGCGTCAGAAATCAACGTTGATAAGCAGCTGAATCGCTCCCTCACAGGAGCGCGGATTGAAACACCGAGCGGGGATTGCCAAGATCCTGTTCGTGGAATCGCTCCCTCACAGGAGCGCGGATTGAAACTGATTTGTTTTTCTTGTCCGTTCATTCCGCTCCCCATCGCTCCCTCACAGGAGCGCGGATTGAAACATTGCTCCACCTCGGTTATTCGTCGTCGCTGGAATATCGCTCCCTCACAGGAGCGCGGATTGAAACAACATTGGCGACGTGATTGGTGACTTGCTCGGTGATCGCTCCCTCACAGGAGCGCGGATTGAAACAATGACCGCAACTCAGCGACCATCTTGCCCAGCAACATCGCTCCCTCACAGGAGCGCGGATTGAAACTCAGCAGCCTCGGCTTTGGTGAGCTGCTGCTGACATCGCTCCCTCACAGGAGCGCGGATTGAAACAATGACTTCTGAGAATACGGCCTGCTTGTGCCAGTATCGCTCCCTCACAGGAGCGCGGATTGAAACCCCTCGAAAAATCTCTAAAAATCCGTCCGGCGAAGATCGCTCCCTCACAGGAGCGCGGATTGAAACCAGTCATTGCAGGAGGAGGCGAGAGAGGCGATTGATCGCTCCCTCACAGGAGCGCGGATTGAAACCCCGCACCGAAAGTGCTCAAGATTGAAGGCAGCCATCGCTCCCTCACAGGAGCGCGGATTGAAACTTTACAAGCAACTTGAGTCCGCGTGAATTGGTGCATCGCTCCCTCACAGGAGCGCGGATTGAAACGCTGTCGAATCTGAGGGCTGCTGAGGACTTCGTAGATCGCTCCCTCACAGGAGCGCGGATTGAAACTGTTTTTGTGATCGCCATTATTCTTGAGCACCTATCGCTCCCTCACAGGAGCGCGGATTGAAACGTCACCGCTTGCGGGTGTGCCTTGATGATCGACCTATCGCTCCCTCACAGGAGCGCGGATTGAAACAGCGGAGTGGACTCCCTTCCAAATTGGTCCAACTATCGCTCCCTCACAGGAGCGCGGATTGAAACTTTGATCTGCTGCTTCAACTCCTCCAGAAGAAGATCGCTCCCTCACAGGAGCGCGGATTGAAACACCAGTGTTGCGAACTCGATATCGTCACGTTTCCATCGCTCCCTCACAGGAGCGCGGATTGAAACCAGATGCCGCCTCAGAGAGTTCTGGAAGCGAGTATCGCTCCCTCACAGGAGCGCGGATTGAAACAATGGCCATCGAGGTCAGACGGCGGATTCGCTCGATCGCTCCCTCACAGGAGCGCGGATTGAAACACGAAAAACGGAAGCAACTGGAACAAGCTCTCGCATCGCTCCCTCACAGGAGCGCGGATTGAAACTTCCTGCTGCAAGGTCGACGGCATTGTTGTGACATCGCTCCCTCACAGGAGCGCGGATTGAAACATGTTGGATGCGATCAGGGCGTTTGACTCGCGTGTATCGCTCCCTCACAGGAGCGCGGATTGAAACGCAACGACTACAGAAACCTTGAATCGCAAATCCATCGCTCCCTCACAGGAGCGCGGATTGAAACTGCGAAAGTTGACCTCCGACGAAGTTGATGAGTTGGATCGCTCCCTCACAGGAGCGCGGATTGAAACAACTATGCTTAAAAACACAGCCGGGCAATCCGTTGATCGCTCCCTCACAGGAGCGCGGATTGAAACAGCGAAAATGGCGGAATGATCGCCGGAACTGGAGGGATCGCTCCCTCACAGGAGCGCGGATTGAAACGGTATTCGGTGGGCGTCACGCGTGAAGTCGAACAATCGCTCCCTCACAGGAGCGCGGATTGAAACGATTTGCCAATCGTTATTGGTGGTGTCTCCGATATCGCTCCCTCACAGGAGCGCGGATTGAAACGGCACTCTTAGTGACTGGTTGTCTTCAGGGTTGATCGCTCCCTCACAGGAGCGCGGATTGAAACGATGCCCTGCACAACTTCCGAGCCTCTGACCGGTATCGCTCCCTCACAGGAGCGCGGATTGAAACCGTGTCCCACCAAAATACACATCAGCAGTTAAGATCGCTCCCTCACAGGAGCGCGGATTGAAACCACGGAGGGATACATACAGAGGTACCTCGCTGACATCGCTCCCTCACAGGAGCGCGGATTGAAACCGGAATCCGAACCAACCGAACAATCACAAACCGAAATCGCTCCCTCACAGGAGCGCGGATTGAAACAGTCGGCAACGTACACGATGGACGGGAAGACCTAATCGCTCCCTCACAGGAGCGCGGATTGAAACACGACGGTCGGAACCGGAACGCATCGAATCGGCGATCGCTCCCTCACAGGAGCGCGGATTGAAACAATCCGGTAAGTCACTTCCGCAACAGTCTGCTTAATCGCTCCCTCACAGGAGCGCGGATTGAAACAACAGAAAATGAAGAGGATTACCCATGAGCGGGAATCGCTCCCTCACAGGAGCGCGGATTGAAACCAACCACTCCCCTGCGAGGCGGGGGAGGCATTATCGCTCCCTCACAGGAGCGCGGATTGAAACACCGTCCGCGAAGTCGTACACAAAAGCTAATAATCGCTCCCTCACAGGAGCGCGGATTGAAGCTCTCTGGCATGCTCAGGCATAATAGGCAACTGAAATCGCACTTCACAGCACCCCGTTTTGGTACCAGTGTTTGGTAGATATCTAGAATACCGAAAAAGTTTTAAACAAGGAGAATAATGCCATCAGTATGTTTTGAAAATTCTATCAGAAAGCTCTCCCGCATCGTTGTACGAACAAGACCATGTACACGACACCATGCGGGGATGCTTTCCAGTAAACTTTGATACTGCTACTGCCTACCCGGAAGGGACTTACACTCCATGCCATCTGAAGTTGTCTCACGCCATTCTGTTGAGTCTAGCTCTTTCTCACTGCTTAATGTTCAAACTCCCCTTCTCGCAAAGGGTTTCGTCAAGCAAGCTCCATCTGTGGTTCGATGCGACAGATTTGTTTGGCAGACAATTCGATCTCCGCGAACATCTATAAAGCCGCACCGCTCGTTTTCAAAGCGGAAGACCGCACGTTCAAATCATGTCGCCCCGACTCAACTGGATATGAGGCCGTTTTGCGAGCTCGCAAAACGGCTATCTCTTTTCTTGTAGACGTCAGTGAGAAAACGTGGCGCTCGACGGTCGAAAAGCGGAGCGCTGGTTCGAAAAAAGAACCCGACCAAGTGGATGTGAGCGACTCGACCGGAAGAGTAATCTCTCTACTTTTATGTCGTCTTTGTTTTGCTTGAGCGTTTTGTGCGTCGGCGTTTCGCATCTTGAAGACGGAAGCTTTCTCCGGAGGCCTCCAAAATGTGGCAGCGGTGAATCAGTCGGTCGAGAGTGGCACCTGTGAGGCGTTCACTCCCCAACACTTCTGTCCAGTTCTCAAACGGTAGATTGGTCGTGATCACCACGCTCAGGCGTTCGTAGGCGGTGCTGATGACATCGAAGAATAACTCGGCGCCCACTTTACTGGCTGGAACGTAGCCGAGTTCATCAAGGATCAGCAGGTCCAACTTGGAAAGTTGCTTTTTGAGTCTGAGCAGATCCCGTTCTTCACGAGCTTCCAAGAGCAGTCTGATCAATTCCGTGACGCGGTAGAACTTCACTCGCTTCCCTTGACCACATGCTGCGATTCCCAATGCAGTTGCAATATGCGTTTTTCCGGTCCCGCTATTTCCAACCAGGAGAATGTTTTCCTTCTTGTCCAGATACTCTCCACGCAGCAGTTCGGTAATCAGTAACTTGTTCAGCGATGGCTGCGATTTGAAGTCGAAGCTCTCCAACGTTTTGTGGTTCGGAAACTGTGCTGCTTTCAGCCTCCGGTCCGCAGCGCGACGTTCTCGATCAATCAGTTCCAGCTCACAGAGTCTGAGAAGAAAACCGAGATGATCAACATTGTCCGTGGCGCACTGGTTGGCGAGCTTCTCGCATTCAGCGAGCATCGTCGGCATTCGTAACGCCTTGAGATGGTGCTGCAAGAGCACCAGACTTTTCGTTTCGATCTTTTTCATGAGACGGAACATCTTTCAGGGTTCGTGGTCAGTAAGGATTGGTAAGCAGAAACGTTGGTTTGCTGGACGTTGACCTGTTTCAAATGAGGTCGACCATCCAAACAGAACAGGTCGATGGCTGGCTCCTGTTGGTACTGGAGGATCAACAGGATGGCCTCAGCACTGCTGGTGCCAATTTCCAGGGCATAGCGCACTGCTGAGGTTAGTGTGGCCAGCGAATGACGCTCTAAGAGTTGCAAGACTTTGATGAATTCGCGTGTTCCTAAACCGTTTGGTTCTGACTCCATACGCCTGCGGAGAATGCCAAAGCAGACTGGCAATTCCCAATCTTCGAACGGTTTGGCGTGATCGAAGCCTCCTGGCTTGCGTTCTAGAAGCTGCAAATAATGCAGCGGATTGAAGAAGAATTGTTCTTTCTCCCAACAGCGAGGGTGAGAGGCGATCTGTTCCTCGGCACAGACGATACGCACCTCATCAACGCTCGCCACGACAGTCAGCGACCGATGTGCATAGTCTGTCGGAACCGAATAGCTGTTTCGATCAAAGCGAATCAGAGACAACGAGTTCGCATGGACTGTTTGCAGGCGTTTGGCTTCAAACTGTTCTTTTGGATTCGACAGGAAACGCTGCTGTTCCTCTTTGAGTAACTCTCGTTTCGATGCCGCTTTTCCCCGGAGCGTGCGTTCCAAATCTTTTTCGCAAGAGGCCAGCAATTGTTCGTTCAAGGCTTCCAGAGAATCAATCTGTGGGACCGGTACCAGAAACGAGCGACGAGCAAAGTCCAACAGACGTTCAACATGGCCTTTCTCGTTTGGTCTTCGCACCAGACAAAAGTGATCTTCGTAGAGGAAATGGCTTTTGAGCCGCAGAAACTCCTTGGTGACTTCACGTTCACGGTTGCCGACGATTTTTCCGACAGCCACTTTGCTGTTGTCATAGCTGATGCGAGTTGGGACGCCACCAAAGAACTCAAAAGCCCGTACATGACCTTCCTGAAACGACTCGGTACATTCCCTCGGAAAGGCTTGAATGCAAATTGCGTCCGAGTAGGGCAGCGTCATCACGAACAACGCGACCTTTGTCTTCTCGCCATTCAACACGACATCCGCATACCCATAGTCCACTTGGGCTTCTCCTGGTGGGTGAGACAGCGGCAGGAAGACTTCCTTGTCCTGCTGCTTGAGCTTGCGGACTGCCGTGGAAACAATCGTGTATCCACCGGAGTAGCCGTGCTCATCTCGGAGCCGTTCAAAGATCCGCTGAGCAGTATGCCGCTGTTTGCGATGAACCTTCTTGTCCGACTTCAGAATCTCCTCAATGATCGACATGTAAGGATCGATCTTGGAACCACGAGGTTGACTCAACCGGTAACCTGGCGGTTCGATGAACGTCAGAATTTTTTCCAGCGTCTCCCAGTGAATACCGTATTCACGGCACGCGCCTCGTTTACTGATCTCGCCTGTCAAAACACGACGACGAATCTCCGCCCACTTCTGCATGTCAGTGAACACCCGTCCCTCGCTGTCTTGAAGTTCAAAGAGTTGGTCAAAAGACCAACAGTCTGAACACCTGACAACAAGTGATCATCTGGGCGCTACACTTTCATTCCGGAAAACATCCCCCCGACAGACGCTACATTTTCTAACCGGTGTCTACAGGTGAATGTCATCAGGTACATTTTGAAACATCTCTTAGCTGACCTTTCCAAAACAAATCCTGCTCCCAAGGAATACAAAGAATGGAAAAGTCTGATCGAAACTCTTTTGGCTGGTTTCCCAGTAGTCCCCATCATATGGATTCAAGGAGAAGACCTCATATGGATCAAGGAAGAAGGAAGATATGAAGTCAGGAAGAAAAATGATGATCGCTGAAGAAACTTACCTTTGACTTCAGGCTGATGAGGCATTAGACAAGAAAGCCGCACACTCGCGATCGGAGTCTCCAGTGGATTTTCAGACGCTCTCAGTCTCCTGTTGAGACCCATCACAATACGGGCACTTCCGTTCAATGCAATGGAAGTAGACATCAAGAAGTTCGACTGGACAATCATCTTGATCGAAGCTTGAGGATTCATCTCGGAGACTCTGCAGCAAACGGACACGTTCGGTCGAAGGACAAAATGCAGAGGTGTCACGCACGATCAGCATGTGAACGTGCCTCGAAGATTGCATGGATGCGATCTCTTCAGCGACTCGCTGAATGTCGTCGAGAGCCTTTGCGGTTGGTTCTCGATTTTCGAACCTGACTGGCGTTTCTAGATTCTGTTCCAGTCGACGTTTTGGAGTTGTGTCAAAAACAGTGTCGTGAACATCGTGCGAATTGCGAATACTTATAATTTCTCCCCATCCATCGGAAAGATCGCTTTCGTAGAGTTTTATCGGGGCTTTTGAATTTCCGTATTGCTGCATTTCCAGAATGGTGTCCTCTTTCATCTCGCCGAGAAAATGGCGCTCCAGAGTTTCTTTGATACGTAGCCACCGACCACCTTTCTCCTCGCAGAAAGCGACGAATTCTCGAAATGTGTCACTCAATTTCCATCCTTGTCGAACTCGTCGGTCTTCATTTTCAAGTGGTGTGAGTTTTACTGAATCGTCTGGTGTCAGGATTGTTTCAATTTCCATCGAAACTTGTTTTTTTGTTTTGTTCTGTTTCTTTCGTAAGAAGTTTCGAACTTCCAATTTCGCTGTTTCGGTCATCCATCCACAAGGGTTTTGAATCGGTTCTCCTTTGTGACCAGTCATCATCTTCTGACACGTCTTGAGCATACTTTCGTGAGCGACATCTTCGCAGTCTTCCCAGGATAATTGAGGATACTTCCGTTTTAAGTTGCGAGTAATTCGTTCTACGTACTCCACCAGAACATCTGCGACATCTGCAAAATCGTGGTCTAATTTCAATATCTCATTCATAGTTCAATTCGCCTTGCTGAGTGCAGTATGTCGGATTGTCATTGGAGCATGTTGGTAAGTTTTTTGAAAAAGTAATCGACAGTTGAGCCGGGCTGGGATTTCGAGTTCATCCTCATCGAGGACCTCCCCCAATTGCCCTCTGGATTTAAGAATGCCGCGATGCGCAACAGCAACAATGCATTTTTTTTCGTATGATTCTAAGTACTCGATAGATTTATCATCTTCTTCGCTTCCCGATGAATTATTTGCCTGTGTTCCAATGTGGAGTTTTTTGTCAAACAGCACGACACGTTTGCATTGGATTCTGTTGCAGACAAAATACGGCTTATTCAAGTCGTCTGTTGATCCTGAATGATCGAACTCAAGAGTCGTAGATGTTCTGTTTTCTGGAAACGACTGAAAGGAAAATCGTAAAGTGACGCTGCCTGACTCGTGGCGATCAGGTTTTCCATGCAAGTGGATGAGATCACCATGATTCAGTTTATCACTACGAGCATGACCATCTTTAAGTAGGTTTTGTTGATTTCCGTCAGGCCGTTCAATTGTGACATAATTATTGTCGTAACTGGGATGCGGGGTGATCCAATAATTCATCACTCCGCTGTGACTCAAGTGCCTGCAGATGACTCCATGCTGCTGATGGAGTTGCCCACTTGGAATACGGATATCTGCCAGCGTTCCATCGGACTTTGCGGAACCGATGACATGTGAGTGACCGAAGAGCACCAACGTGTTCATCTCTGGCGAACAGAAATCTAGAATGACCCCCTTGTCATCAGCTGAAATCGCTCGGTCCTGTTCGATTTTAGCGTCCTCGGAGTGCAGCGATTTCGCCAAGGTCTGAATTTTTGCCTCTAAGCCTGGCAGTCGTTTTCCACTCTTGTTGATCCCTTTCGCTTTCTCCAGCCAGGATCGAGCCAGGTCCAAATTCTCTCCTTCAAGGGCTTCGGAGCAGCTGTCACAACTACGCTCGTATGCCTTCAGGCCGGTCCCGATTCGATCGATGATTCGCTTGGCTTCGTCGAGATGACTCACTGACGCCAATTGTTCGGCTGCCGTTTGTAACCGCTTCGCTGCATGAAGTTGCCTTCCCAACTCAAGGTCTTCCTCTTCTGCGATTCGTTGTTTTTTCCTATTCTCCAACTCAACTTGAATGGCTGAAGCAATCTCCGCATCTGATCCACTAAGTACGAGTAACCTCTCGGCAATTCGGCTGTGCTTCGACGCGATTTCAAGATCGCTCTTGGCGTATGCGCGTTCTGCGAATTCGATGAGTTGGCGAACACACTGGATAACCAGCGGACGGACAGCCTTATGTTCTCGATGTTTTGAATTTAATAACGTCGCGGCTGCTTGAAGAGCTTCACCCTCATCAAGCCAATCCGCAACTCGCTGAACTTCAATTGGATCGAAAATCGACATCTGAATTCTCCTCACCAAGTCACGTTGTACATGGGTGCTTCTTCAATATGAAAAGCAGTGACGACACACAGGTCCGGAGTGCATATGACTCTCAAGTTTTCCAAAAGAGAACGCCAGTACTCGTCTTTGATTCTATTGAGGTTGGCAGACCAAATACAGCTTCCGTACTGATTCCGGAACCTTCCGTATGCCAGCAATCGGTAAACTTGGGCAACGGTGATTCCTCGAGCTTCCATTTGAATTCGAGCATGACTGGTGAATTTGACTGGCATGTTTTTCTCTCAACATGAACTCAATTGTTTGCCTCTGTACTCTCTTGAGTTCACTCCGAATCAATTCTGGCAGCTTTCTTATAAAAAACTTGAAAACTTCACCATATTGCTGTTTTCTTGTCTCGGTCAGAGTTCACTTCACCATTCCAACACTTCACTGGCCTCAATTTGCTCAGAGTTTGTTCTTGAAGAATCTTGAGATTGTTCCAATTTGATATTTTTTCAAATTAGTTCTCCAGACTACGCCTTGTCATGCTTCATTCATTCCAGAGGCCGCATTGGGCAGCCTTAGGAATAACTTAGATGAATTGGAGAATTGAACATGGTGTTGTCTACAGAGAGGGGCAAGTTTGTTGCGGGGGGAGCTGCGGTCGTCCTGCTGATCACCGCCTTGCTAGGCGGTGACTTGGCCTGGAGTTACTGGCAAGGAATGCAAGGGGTCGTGCAACAGGGGTTGCGAGATGCGACGAGTATTGAGTTCGACTTGCGACGACTTGACCAAGCGATTGAGGCATTGACTCCTCAGCTACAGAAGAACCGCAAAACCGCTGCTGAACTAGATGTTGAAATCGAATTTCTTGCAGCTGAAACTCAGAAGATGGAGAAGAAACAACGCCTTGCCAAAGCTGAAATGCAAGAACTGCGTGATGGCCTGAGCAGAGGTGTCGGATCAATCTGGATAGATGGTCACATGTACGCCCGGGCGACAGTTGAGTCCGACTTACAGCACAGGCTGGAGATCTACGAGCAGACCGACAAGCAGATACGGTCGCGACGTGACTTATTGGCAAAGCGTCGCCGGACACTGGAGCAAGCGGTCACATGTCTTCGCGACAATGAAAATCAACAGCGGAGTCTTTCTGAATTAGCGGACTCATTAAATGCAGAACTCAAACTTCTGGAAGTCGCCACTGCGACCAGCGGCATCAGCTTCGATCAACCAAACTTGGCAGCTGCCGAAGAGTTGGCGACAGAAATTGAAAAACGCATCCGTACGCTACAACTCATGCACGATCAAGGCGAATTGAAAAGTCAAATCCCTGTGAACTTGGATCGTAGAAGTGCCGCTGATCGATTCGACCAAGTCTTTGCGAACCAGTGAGAATTGTACGGTTCGCTTCTTTGAACTGAAGAAGGCCAGGGGCACTTCCGAATATCGCGCGGTGCCCCGCACTTCTTTCACAGTGCGATTCCTTGACAAAGATCAGAACATCCAAGATTGGCAGTACCGATATGAAACTTGATTACAGCCAGCTGATTTTCATCGCATTACTCACGTGGGGACAGAATGGTCGGGCAGAAGAACAGAGTACCGTTCACAACTTCAATGAGTTTGAAGTTGTCTCAAGTTGGTCTCTTGATTTCGATGAGGCGTATGAGGATGCCAGTTTGAAATTACGAGAATCGGTTCGACAGTTCGCAGGCCTGGACAATCAGAATTTTGTAATTCAACAACATCTTTGGTCTGAGTTAGAGGGCGAACTCTTTGAAGATTTTCAGCAAATAACTGAAATCAAGCGACGAGCGTATGGGGACCTCCACCGAGTCGTACTCAGAGGCACGATTTCTTCGGATTCGATCCGCACTTTTCATACTCTCTCTGAGAAGTCTGTTCGAACACGCTGGTGGAAATGGACACTCTCCCTCGTCATCGCCCTCGTAGGAATCTTTGTAGGTTTACACCTGACCATTCGGCTGGATCAGGCTTCAGGCGGAGATCGCCGCACCATTATGTGCGTGATTTCTACAGCCTGTGTGGTGCTCGCTGTGCGTATGGTGCTTTGCGGCATTTGGTAGGTTTGGTATATTCAAAAATCATCATTTCGAATGTTGGCCAAAATTGAGATATTCATTGATGCGGGAAGAATCGACCTTTCAAAAGCATGAAGAGATCTTGTTGAAGAAGGGGTACACAGTTCACAAGAGGCTGGGGGCAGGGGGGCAATACAACGTTCTTCTTGCGTCGAGTGAAGAATCGCATGGCAAGTGTGCCGTTCGCGTATACAAAAATCCAATTCGAGATCTGGAGAGCCTTCCTCGGGGAGTCAAAGAAGAACTGAATCTTGCACGCGAAATGGGACCGTCACCATATTTCGTAACACTCTTTGGTTACTTCTTTGAAGATGGCTGTTTCTTTACAACCTGGAACTACGCTCAACACGGTAGCCTAAGGGCTCGAATCAACCCTGAGAATCCTCTCTCTCGAGAAGTGGTTTATAAGTACCTGGAAAAGGTCGCGCGCGGTCTTGATGAATTGCATCGACCCGACGTTGGAAGGGAGAGTGGTGCACATGGGGATATTAAGCCTGACAATCTCCTGCTTCCTGCACCAGATTTTGCGATCATAGGTGATTTAGGGATCGCTCGGCTCAACGAATCCGCTACGAATGTGCGAACAACAGAAGTGGGAACCAGAGCCTACTCTTTACCAGGGGTACCTCTCGGAAAACCGACAAGAGAGCGTGACATTTTCGGCTTCGCAGTCACCTACGCGGAATTACGATTGGGACGGCACCCCTATGGAATTTATGATCATGAGATCGTGGCCAACCTGGAAAGTAATTCACCGAATCTTGAAGGTCTATCTAGTCATGAAATTAAGCTTCTTAGACTGATCTTAGTACCATCTCCAAAGGTCAAGTCAATTTATGAGTGGCTATTAGAAATATCAAAAGTGGCCGAATCTGATAGTCACAGGTCCATGTTTGTCTTAGATGGTGAATTTCGCCATGTCGCTACGAAATTAGAATCAGAACTCAGAGACCGCGATCGCTTGCAAAGGAAATCTAAGCGTGCGTTAAAATTTCAGGAGTTAGTAAAAGCAGAAGAGTCACTCAAGGACATTCGAGAAAAAGTCCTGGCATCAATTCAAATTCGCAACGATTGGGCTCATAATAATAATCATGGACACTCAGTTGATGAGATTAAACAAGCGGTGGAGATTCTCGACGAAGCTTTTTTTATAGTCGTGAACACTAGGAGCCAGGAAGTCGTGGAGCCTGGAAAGCCGGCGCCGAGTGAGCAAGACAAGAATCCTGAAAAGAAGCTTAAGCCTTCGCAGAATCAGGCTCATGAAAGTCAATCCAATCAAGCGAAGCCTCATGAACTCGAACCGGAGCGGGTCTCAACGGATGTTCCAGCGTGGATTCTGGAGTATCCGAGAGATATCAAAAGTGCCCAGGCAAAAAAGTATGGTGCAATTTTAAAGAGTGAACTTTCTGAAACCTTGCTGACGTCGCTGCCAATCTTGTTTTTTGCATACGGGTTATCACCGATGCAAATTCAAAAAGTCACGAACCTTCCAGATATGCTCCGCAAAAACTTGGAGTACTATCTCATCTCACTTTGCGAGGAATCTTCTGGCAAGCCATTCAAGGAAATATGGCATGCAAAGAGAGGCGAATTTCTAGGTGCCACTTTTCCGGATTGGATCAAAACCTATGTCCCTGCATCACAAATTTCCGGAGTCTCGAAGGAGACCGAAAAGGCGATCGAACGCCAGTTCCTCGAACTGAATGACTCTCCTGGAACGATTCGTAAAGCGCTGAAGCTCCCTCCGAGTTTAACGATCCGCATCGGTGACTATCTTGCTCACGTCATAGCTGAATCAGGAGGACGAGACGGAGATCTTGCATCTAAGTGGGGACAGGCAAAGGGTGAGTATCTACTGCGTCATATGCAGAATGGCGCAGTGATCGACGAGGCCTTTATTTCAAAATACTGTAATCTGGATACGATCCCGCATACTGAGACCATTTCAGTAGAACCGAAAGCGAAGGCTGCGCAGTCAAAGGGAAGCAAAAATAAAAAAGCAAAGCAGCCAAAGGGCAAGAAACAAAAAATTGATGTGAGCATTCCATTGGAATCAGCTCTGCGTAGTTGGCCCCAAAAGAAATGGAAAACCGGGGGGCTGGCGAAGCTGACAAATTCTGAGAAGGAGCGTCTGAAGAAAATCATTCTTTCAGATTCTCACCCAAGTACAGTCAAGGCGTTTTGCGTGGCGACGAAGATCGATGCTGGGAAAGCTCTTTCCGCACTCAATTACGCCTATCAGTTCATTCTTTCGCAGGGAGGAAAGGGGCTGAGCTTTGATGAACGCTTGAGCTACTGCAAAAGTCCTACAACTGACCATGCAAACAGTAGAGGTGAAGCTCAAGCTACCGTTTCGGCACCTCCCTCAAGCCCTTACCCCTATAAAACGCAGAAAGGTATTAAAAAAGTATATGATGCACGCCAAAGATTAAAAGGAAGCCCTGCTTTGGTCTTTTCGTCGCAACAAAAGTTGACGATACGAGTCGCTTTTCTGAGCGTGACAAAATCATTGAATTGGCCCGCTGAACAGATGGTCTATGATAAAATTCGTCACCTTGCGGGTGTCTATCCAGATTTCTTCAAAACAATTTCGAAGCAGCAATGCAAGTTAATTGGCATGTATGTCAATAGCTTGCTACGGGCCCAAGGTTGGCAGAAATCAAATAGCTCTGCATGGAATTGCGTTGTCGCTGAAACTCGGAAAATAATCTCTAGTAAGCAAGGAGTAACTCCCGTTCAAGTAGAAGAGCTCATGCAGCATATTCTGTCTTGGGAACAGCTGACAAAGTCGAAATCCCAGTATTCACAGGGCAAAGCTGCCAATGAACTTGAAACGAGCAATTCAATCTCCAACGAACACCCCAATGAACGCAAGCAGGTGGTTGAAAATACAAGTCTGCAATCGAAAACTGGAGGGCGTTGGCCTTTTACTGTCGGTACCACTTACTTGGGATTCATATTGCTCGTCTTTGCATTGGTCCCGAGTGGTGTGGTTCAATCAACAAGAACTGGACATACACACACAGCCGATTTCATCCTGTTTTTGGGAGTCATTGCACATTTTCTCGAGTTCAGTGACAAGCCAAGTGGAAGTCCGATTTGGCCACCATCTCGCGAATGGAAGAAGCCCTTTTCGATAGCTTTTGTATCTTTAGCAGGGATTCAGCTTCTGCTGAGTCTTTTTGTGATCATTTCCCGAGCACAACAATCCGAACTGCACAAAGAAACGTTCGTTGAACTTTCTATGATCTTAGTACTGTGCTTGCTCTTATTTTTAATTGAGAATTTCAAGTCATTTCGGAAAAAATGAGCGTTTCCCGACAAGCGGTAAACTCTCTACATGTACGTTCATGTCAATGAGCGTTTGAAGAGCAGGGGGCATCTCAATTGTCGGATCGAGCTTTGCCCCCAGTTCGTTTGTTCCCTTCGATGTTTGTGGCTGTAAACCACTTTTCTATTTCGTTCTGAATACGTCGAATAAATTCTGATGCTGCCGTAGCGGGTACTCCTTTGCCTGTTGGAAAACTAGAGGAATTCGCTCTACCGTGTGTCAGTGAAAAATGTATTTCACTTGTAGAATCGCTGATCACCACGAGTCAGAACCTGACACCAGTTCGCAAGACTCTTGGAAAGATATTTTCTCTAGAACCAGTCCGAAAACCTCTGGAATAGCCGCTTTCCTCAACGTTTGAGAGAGCAATTTCAGGTTTCAGGATCAGTTCTAAAAAAAACTGCCAGGATTTCGGCTCTGACGACTCATGTAGTTAGAGAACAGTATTTTAAACAAAAGGAGTCGTCATGGAAAAATCTGAATCTCAGGAAAACAGCAATCCAGTTCGTGCAACAGGAGTCGTTCGAATAGTGCGACGAGCACAGACCTTCCAACTTGATCTTCCCGTTCCCTGCATTGAAAGAACCTGCATCACTTGCGGTGAAGAAGTCAATCTGACTCTCGAACAAGCAAAGAGGATTCCACCCGATTCGACAGAGTGTGCGGACTGTTTTCAAAATTTAATTAGAGAGGGTTTTGAAGAACTGCAAAGGCGAGGAATTATCTTGTCTACGGTGACACGGTCAAGCAAACTGCTTTAGGTGAGAAAATTAGATGCCTGCGGTTGATTCTAAGTACGATCTCCAGGAACTGAAGGACGGTTTTATTCTCAAGGGCCGTGACCGTGTTCCAGTGACAGTCAAGCTCTGCGATACTGGTTTCCGAGTAAGAATACACCGCTTCCGACAACAGTCGTTGTTTTCAGCGGCGGAGTTCGGTGAGACAAATTTCAGCCAAACTCCAGCCACGAATCTGGTTCAGTATCGTCGATTATTAGACCTTGTAGTTCATGGAGTGATGCTGGAATGGCAGCCCTCTCGTTCCCGAAGTGCTCCCCATCGCATACGAAGTTGGGCTCTTACCCAAACACGTCAAGCACTTGGTAGGCGAATCCATCAACAGTGGGTGCGACTCATTTTAAAAGCCGACCCAAATGTTCTTGGTGTGCAAAAATCTGTCTTCGCTGCGACGTTCCGAAGCACTCCTTTGCTACATCAACGCTCACTTTACGAGGACGCATTTCTCGTTCAGGACATTTTGAATTATAGAGCTGCAGCTGCATTGGTTCCCGTCGCCGACGCTTTATGCAACGGTCATCCATTGGAGAGATGTTGCGAAGAACTCAATCCCGAATTCGACGCTCAGGGCTGGGCGCGGGGAGAACAGGTTTCATTGCAGCATCCAGCAGAAAAGACGATTGCGGCATTGTCGAAATGGCAAGAGCTATGCTCTCAGACGGGGAAACGTTATCGGAGCTTGAGTCGTACGCTCATGAATTTCCCCGGCGGAATTCCTTGTGACCTTCTTTTTTTCTTCCCCACTCTTCAGCTCATCCGGCCAGTCACGCATCGATTAGAATTACTCGCTTTATTGCTGACTGCAGGGGAACTACATGAAAAGGTTTCACAGAGAGCATCGATTTTGAAAATTATTCAGCAGAGTCATCGCCTAGAAATTCGTGACGGCATGCAACGTGTGTCAGAGAAGTTTGAGTCCCCCCTGACTCATCGTAGGACTTGGGATGTTGGCCAATTCATTGCATTTCTTTTAACGAATCCAGAGCCATATCATGGACGACTCTCAGGTCTGGTCAGCAGGGCAATTCGTTGGTATGAGTCACAAGAGAACGCTCCTCCTCTCCAAGCTTCAGTTCCAATTCGAGGATTGGATCGATCTGTGAGAACACGGATTCCACCAACTGGTATTCCCTGCATAGATGGGGTTCGTTTCCTGGAGACGATTGGTGATATCATTGATGAAGGCAATACTATGCAGCATTGTGTCAGTGCATATATTGGACGAGCAGTCGAGGGGACTTCATACATCTTCCACATCGAGCATCGAAGTGAACACGCTACGGTAGAGTTGGACAGTCGTGGTCAACTACGCCAAGCATTTGGCCCAATGAATTGCAAGAACGCTGCTACGGACTATGCGGCTAGAGTCTTCAAAGAATATTGCGAGTCACAAAAAAAATTGGACACCTTTTAACGAGAGAGCATTAGTTTGAAACTTGCAGTGAGAATTGAGTCGTCGAATGTTGGGAGCGAAAGTTTTCAGCAATTAACAACGGTGGGGAAACGTGTTAGACGCCACGGAGTACAAAAACCTCAAACAGACTTGAATGGGAAAATTTCGAATCGAAACTCGCAGCAGAGATTGACATGCTGGGTTTTCGAATGGCTGGTCTCCATCTGTCAACAACGTAGAAGTCATTTCCCCGAGTTACGAATTCCCTCCGCGCAGATCGCGAGCCCAGTTAACCCTCGATCTTCAATTAAAAGAGATTTCAAGCAGCCCGTCGCCAGTAGTGTTCCAGCAGTCCACCCAGCCAAGTCGAACAGGCAACATCCTTCAGCCTGATGGTCTGCACTTCTTCCGGTGGTTGTTTCCAACTCGGTGGTAAATTCTCTCTCGCCAAATGCCCACATTCATTGTTCTCCCCGTAAACAACTTCTTTAATAAGTGTTCACTTGTCGAGAGTCGTCGGAAGTCCTGATGGCGAAATAGGATCGGAGTTCGACTCTCAAGTGGGTGTTGGTTAACGCAAAAACAACTTTTGAACAGCGGGATGGTTCAAAAGCAGTTTGTCAACCAAGACCACAATTGCAGGCATTTCTGGAAGAGTTTTTTCGGTCGTTAGGCCATGCAAGTGATTTCCCAGTTGCCGAATCATCGATAGCGTTTCGGGGCCTCGGTTGATGCGAGATTGAGTTGTATTCTTGCGGACTCTCAGCGGGGTAAAAATACGTCACCGCCTCCAGAATACTTAGAGCCTATCCGGAATCTCAGTTATGTTGTAAGTCGATATTTGAAGGGAGCTTGGTTCGGCGAAGGGGCCAGGCGCCGGAGCATGCGACCGATGGAGGCCACATAGATCATCGCTTCGCTTGATTTGGTGTGATGCTCATAGTCTCGACTGAGTCGGCCCGGATGGCACCGACGAGGACGTCGTTGATCTTCTGGAGAGTGCCATCATCCCGCCAGCGTTTGAAATAATCGTAAACCGTGCTCTTGGGCAACAGGTCGTGCGGGAGCATGTCCCACTGGCATCCCGAGCGGCATTGATAGAAGATCGTGTTGAGCACTTCACGTCGATCAACCGTCTGCGGTCGGCCCCCCTTCTTGCTGCGGCGTGGCTTGGGGAGAATCATTTCGATCATCTCCCACTGCTGGTCAGTCAGATCACTTGGATACGCTTTTCGAGAGGTCTCGGACATCGCACAATCCCTTGCATTGGATGAACCAGAAAGCATGATTAGATCAAGACTTCCAAAAAACGCCAGTTACCGGATAGGCTCTGAGTGAACCATGACCACCATAATCATTCCCAGTGTGTCGACGACAATGTGGCGTTTTCGTCCGGTGACCTTCTTTCCCCCATCAAAACCGCGATCAAATCCCCCTTCCGCAGTCCGGACAGATTGTGAATCGATGATGCCCGCTGTTGGTGTCGGAGTCTTTCCGGACGCTTTGCGAACCAACTCACGCAGTTTGTTGTGAATGCGTTCCCACGTCCCATCGATTCGCCACTTTCGAAAGATGCCGTACACCCTATTCCAGTTTGGAAAATCGTTCGGCAAGTATCGCTGAGGAGGCAACCTGGAAATGATTCGCCATTGCCTGTTTGTGAGATGGCTGGGATACTTTTTCAACAACATCGCTGCAGTTCCTTCCATTTCCTTCCATGGGCTTGTAACACCCGCAGCGGGAGCGATTTTTCGTCGATCAATGCAATTTCAAAACGCGTTCATAGTCACAGCAGGCTCTGACCTATGCGGTTTTGCGCAACGCGATTGAGGTTAGAGAGGGAGTGCTTGATTGACAATGGACAACCCTCTTCGTGCCTCTGGTGACACAAGATCAAATTCGATAAACTACCCAATAAAGCAAAATTCATGACGTAACAACAAATGGGCCACCAGAATGTTTCCTGAACTCGAAAAGACCAAAGATGCGTTTGTTGAGTACATCGAAGCCACCTATCACATCACAAATCGGAATCTGTTGGACAGACGACGAAACCTTCTCCTCTCTGAAGGTGTCGTGACACAGAGCCCATTCATTGAAAGTACGGCGCGATACAGCCCTGCAGATCGATACGAGTCTCTCGAACTTCCTCCAAGTGTAAAGGAACTTTTCTGCCTTTTGGCTTCAGCCGAAGGCGATCGTGTTATTTTTGACCCGCCCTACTCACATCAGGCTGAGGCTCTCCAATCTGTCGTGGGTGCTGAACCAAGTAATCTTATTGTCACAACTGGAACCGGTTCTGGCAAAACGGAGACGTTCTTGTTGCCAATTCTAGGTCGTCTTGCTCGTGAGGCTGCAGACGTCCCCAACGGATTTCGCCAGCGTGCTGTGAGGGCATTGCTTCTGTATCCAATGAACGCTTTGGTAAACGACCAACTTGGGCGTCTTCGAATGCTATTCGGTGCAGATGCAACGAGGGAGTGGTTTATCTCTAAATCTGGCCGTCCCGCAAAATTCGGTCGTTACACGAGTCGGACACCCTTTCCTGGAGTTGTACCCGGGCCAAACGAGACATCAAAACTGACGCAGCGTTTTCGCGGACTGCGTTTCTACGCTGACCTAGAGGAGCAGGCATCTACAGGTGATGCAGTCTCGAGGCGAACAATTCAAGAGTTGAAGAAGCGGGGAAAGTGGCCTGCCAAAATAGATCCGACAGGTGGCGATCAAGGTTTCACTTCATGGTTCGGACGGGGTAGATGGCACGATGCTAATGGGCAACTCACTCGTACTAAGGAACGAGTTGCCGATCCTGAGTTGTTGACGCGATTCGAAGTACAGAATGCTCCACCGGATCTCCTGGTGACAAACTACTCAATGCTCGAATACATGATGTTGCGTCCGATTGAGCGAGGGATCTTCGATGCCTCACGGGACTATTATAAAGACAACCCAAACGAAGTGTTCCTGCTCGTATTAGACGAAGCACACTTGTATCGTGGCGCGCAGGGAACCGAAGTAGCTATGCTAATTCGAAGACTTCGGACACGACTTGGACTGACGCCAGACCGCGTTCGAGTAATTTGTACAAGTGCATCTTTTGAGGATCCTGAGAAAGCAAAAACCTTCGCGGCAGGTCTCAGTGGAACATCTAGAGACTCCTTTTTATGTCTTAGTGGGAACAAGGCCTACACCTCGCCATCGGGTGATGGTGACATTGCATTCGCAAAAGGACTCACATCGGTTGACCTGGCCAGTTTTCGGGCAGAAACAACATCTTTGCGTCTGTCTTCCTTAAACGGTTTGTTTAAGCTGTGCAAGAAGCAGTTACGCGAATATGCGTACAACGTTGAGGTCCCTGTCCAAGACACAACTCTTCCGGGCACCATCGTCAAAGTTCATGGAATCTCAGGTCAACTCGAGAAAGTCTCAGAGGAGTTGCGAGTGCCTGTTGGAGGAAAAATCGCCACAGAACGAAAATACTTGGCGATCACCAATTTAAGCGCGAATCTCAAAGCAGTCGCAATGCGAGAAGACGAAAGTGCAGCGATCACCACTAAAGTTCAAGGTCAAGGTGAGACACCTGAGGAAATGGACGCTGTATCAAGGGTTTTGTTCGACATCTTAAGGCAGCAACCAGTTGTGGGTAGATTGATTAATCTAACGAGTGGGGCAGAGAATCCAAATGATTTCGCTACACAAGACCATGAAGGCCCAGCGCGTGAAGTGTCACACTTGGCGATAAAGCTTTTTCCTGGGGTTGATGAGGCCATTGCGCGCGAGGCCACTGACAGGTTGATCGAACTAGCAAGTTACGCAAAGGAGAGGCCACACGGTACGCCGTTATTGGCTGCACGCCTTCATAGGTTTTATCGAGGCCTTCCGGGAATGTGGGCCTGTAGCGATCCGCACTGCTCAGAACTTGAAGCCCATGAACGAGGGAAAGCGCCCGTGGGCAGAATGTTCGTGCAGCCAGTGAGGACATGCCCGTGTGGATCTCGCGTGTTCGAGATGTACTCATGCCGAACTTGTGGTTCTGCCTTTTTTTATGCATGGAGTCTCGAGCCAGATCAACCGAAATACTTGTGGCACCAAGATGTCGGTGAGGTCGATGAAGTTGATGCCGCAGTTCAACCAGTGCACGTATTACTCGAAGATCCTGGGCCATATTTTGATCCGGAGGACGGTGATGCGCAGTCGTTTCAGGAGCGATACCTCGATCCTGTCACAGGTAGGCTCTTCGATCAAGAAACGGAAACGACTCGTCCTGTGTGGCTTCCTCCACAGGCGATTGAATCAACACCTGGCCAGTTCAACAAATGTCCACGGTGCCAAGCAACTGAACGAGGTGGGCGTAGCCAAATTCAAGATCTTCAAACTAAAGGGGATGAACCTTTCCAGCAACTGATTGCATCTCAGTTGCTTGAGCAGCCCCCTAGGCCAGACATTAACACTCCCCTTAAGGGCCGCAAGTCACTCATATTTTCTGATGGTCGGCAGCCAGCATCTCGTTTGGCAGGGAAACTCGGAAGTAATTCCTTGAAAGACAGCATTCGACCGCTAATGCTTGATGGATTTTCATTTCTGCGCACGAGATGGTCAGACCATCTTGACGAAGTTCAGTCCCTGCGATTCGCTTACATTGCACTTCAATGCGGTGCAATAGAGAACGACGTCACGTTGACTCCTCAACTTAAGGGAAACGAACAGTCCTTTTTTGATCACCGTGCAAGAATTTCCTCTGTCATTGAGATCGGAAGCGATTGGGATTCATTCAAGGACGTGGCTGATCAGGTGGCGAACGAATCGCCTCAGTCGATTTTACAAGCTCTTTATGAAGTCCTGTTCAATAAACAAACGGGAGTGCATTCGTTGGCATTGGCCGTGATGGTGCCTCGTCTCTCAAGGGCACAAGAGAAGGAATTTAAATGTCTCGGTGTACCTCCAGTGTCAGCGGAAATCTCGGAAGAAGACAGACGCATTCTGCTCTTAACTTTGTGGATCAGGCTCATGGCAGACAAGCGTGGAGTTTTCATTCCGGGGACCCCTATTCAATGGGTCGATTCCAATGAGGGGGCGACAATTACTCTTCAATCTGGAAAGTTTACTACGACCCTGCGTCCACTAATTACAAATGCTTTTTTAGGCTCGCAATTCACAGGGTCAAAACAACAATTTGGCCCTTGGCTTAAATTCTTGAGTACATCGCTTGGGTGCCACGCAAATGCGGGCAAATTCTTGCTCAACGGTTCGGCTGTGGGACTTGCACCTCCCGAAGATTTTGAATGGCAACGTTGTCGTCGTTGCAGTTGGGTTCAGCCGAGACTCGAACTTGCTCAGAATCACTGTTTTGGGTGCGGTGGTTCGCACACCGTCGCTAGCCTAGACGTCGAAACAGATGAAGCGTTTCGAAAACGAAAGGCGTTCTATCGTCGGCTTACCGAGCGCATGCATGCGTCCGATAGAGGAGTTTGGGCACCTCATCCATTCGTAGCGAAAGAGCACACGGCGGCTATCGGTGCAGTGGATTCGCAGAAGTCATTTTCACTAGCAGAGTGGTACGAAATGCGATTCCAAGATCTGCAAGTCCCTGGGCCAGTAGATGATCTCGGTGGACCGGTAGATGTCTTATCTTGCACAACCACAATGGAAGTCGGAATCGATATTGGCAGTTTAACTGCCGTTGCGCTACGAAATGTTCCGCCCAATCGGGCTAACTATCAGCAACGCGCGGGACGCGCTGGCCGGAGGGGATCATCACTTTCTACGGTTATCACTTACGCTGATCAGGGTAGTCACGATCAGAAGTTTTTCGACGATCCTGCGGCCATGATAAGTGGTCCAGTTACGGATCCTATTCTGAACTTAGACAATCCAGACATCGTGATCAGGCATGGTTTTGCGTTCTTGCTGAGTCTATTTCAACAAGAGAGAATTGGTATTGCCCCAAGCCAAAATGCTAACATTTTCTCATCGCTTGGGTTGGTGGATGACTTTCGCCGAGGAAGTGAGGACGAATTCTCGTTCCGAGGCTTGGCGAAATGGATCCAAGAAAACTCACAACGATTGAATGACGCATTGCGAGACTTGCTGCCGCAAGAGTTTGCGTCAAACAGTGACAGCAGTATTGAAAAAATTCCGGAAAATTTATTGAGACAACTTGAGAGAGTTGGCGCCGGTCCTCTTGAGAATGCCCCCTCTGACTCAACAGGTGTGGCTACTAATTCGGAAACAATCTCCTCTTTTGGAAACGATTGGGGGTCCTTCAATGAACAGGAGTTCAATGATGGTGAACAGAAACAGATTGCTCCTGCGGAATCAGTACAGTCAGACACCGCGGAGGTAGCAGACGCTCCACGTGATGTGGCCAAACTGCTCGATCTTCTGTTCGACAAGGCAGTCTTGCCTTCGTACGCATTCCCCACTGATGTAGTCAGTATGACCGTATTTGACCGATCGTCTACGCCATACAGGGCAGTCGTCAAGTATGCTCCACAACGTGGATTGAGCCAAGCGTTGTCGAGCTACGCTCCTGGCCGGGAGATTTATATTGACGGACTCCGACATCTTTCATTTGCCATTTGGACGCCGTTCGATCGAGAGCGTAGAGAGGCTTGGGAGAATCGGTCTCTTTATTATCAATGTAGCCAATGTGGCTTTGTCGAAGTTAAATCTCCAAACGAGGAAGGCCGCTTTGAAGGGGAAGCAAGAAATTGCCCTGCCTGTGCTGAACCGAAAGGACTCGGACCAGCTTTGTGGTGGGTAACGCCGCCAGGGTTTGCACATCCCTTTGATCTTGAGGAACGTCTGGTAGATGACCCTCCCGAACAAACTCGACCAACTCAGGCCAAACTGAGCGCAGAGTTTCAACAAACTGCAGTTCCTGATAAGGAAATCAATCAGAACGGGCGCGGATTTCTGAAGTGGGCGAGAAAGGAAGATCTCTTCATAACTAATGCAGGATCACGCGATCCACAAAACTTGGGCTTTCGTCTCTGCACATTTTGCGGGCGTATCGAACCGAGCGGTTGGATAGCAGATAGTTCCCAACTGACGCATTCGACTCACGCGAAACCGTACCCTGATCATCGCGGTCAGGATGGTGGGCAAGTGTGCTCGCATCGTAACGCAATAAAGACAACAACCCTGGGAACCAAATTCCGCTCTGATGTAGTGCTTTACCAGTTTCGTCTCGGAGACGAAGTGCGACTCCGGCCAGGTTCAACTTTGGCGCGAATTGTCTTAGGGACATTGGCAAACGCGATGAGTGCGACCGTGGTGAACTCGCTTGAGATCGAACGGAGCAATGTAGGAGGGGAGTTTAGACCTGCTCTGACCCCCGGAGGTGAGGCCGGGAGTGAAGTCGACGTCTATCTTTATGATACTAATGCCGGGGGAGCTGGTTTCGTGCAGGCTGCCACCCGGAATGCAACAAAGTTTTTGGAACGGACACTTTCTCTTCTTGAAGACTGCGATTGCACCCACTCTTGTTACAAGTGTTTGCACACATACGAGAACCGATTCGACCACGCCGATCTGGACCGGCGTATTGCGGCAAGTTTTCTTAGGCACGTGCTGTCAATTGAAGAATTTCCTCAACTGGACTCTGAAACCGAAGACCGGTTGCTTTGCGCATTGGCAAGAGATCTTGAGGACTCAGGAAAAAGCGTGACATTGGAGAGCGGCTATATTGATATCCTTACCGACCCCAAACGAAGGATCGTGCTTGCAAACTCTTTGAGCCCAACTCGCGGCAGCACTGAGCGCGCAGACTTGGCTATCCGCGCGTTTAGTAATCATGTGGTGCTGCCCCACCTCTTGGTTGAAAGAGCATTACCCGTAGCTGTGAATCGCTCACTTGGTATCCCGGATAACCAACTCGTTGAGGTACCTACAGCGAATTTGCCAGTCGTCGAAAGTGGAGGCATCCCCGTATTCAATCTTGAGGGGCTCAGCGCCGGATGGGAATCAGCAAATGAACTCTATCAAGTCAATGTTCCAGAACTAAACGGAAAGGATGCAGTCTTGCTGCAACTCGATCAACCAGTTCTCGAACAACGTCCTGTGAAGGAACCTGTAGGGCGTACGGCAAAGCTTCAAACAGTCACGAGAATGAAAGCGGGCAGCATGCTTGTTATCCAGAAACTCGCTTCAATCTCTCCGACGCCGAAAATGAATTCTCACATCGTAGTCCTGCATCACAGTCACGATGTCTTTCGGGCTACAGAACTCTCTTCGACAGTTGGCTATTTACAACTACGAGGCGAAAATCGATTGCGCATCGGTTATGCGTCTTCAAAGAAGAGATGTCAACCCGAGATACTTGGTATGGACGGTATTTCTGCACTAGGCGTGGTTCGTGGAATTCTTCACCAAGGACGATTGATTACCACGCAGCGAGACGATAGCAACGATTGAGGTGGCCATGGCGAGAATGTATCCGGAAATTGACCCCGACTCGATCACAACTGAATCTGAGAAAATTCTCTATAGAGTCTTTCAGCGCGATCTACCAGACGAATTTGTCTGCTTCCATTCGTATCCATGGTTGAGGCCGAATCGCGACCTATTACTGCGCGAGGGGGAAGCCGATTTTGTCATTCTGCACCAAGAACTAGGAATGCTTGTTGTTGAGGCAAAAGGAGGCCAGATCGACTACCAAGCACCACTTTGGAAACGCAAGGTTGGCAAACGCTGGGAAGTCATTCAAGATCCATTCGAGCAGGCGAAACGCAGCATGCACAGGTTAAACGAAATCATTGAAGAGTCGGCGAATGGAGACTTATTATCGAGCGATTACACATACGGCTTTTGTTCTGCCTTTCCAACCCATGACTACGTCGGTCGAGTGCCCCTCAATGCTGACCCTTCAATCGTCATTTCTCAATCTGATCTCGACAGCATTCAGGTGAAGATCGAAAAAGCTTTCGCTAGTTGGGCGCGGGGGAAGACAGCATTGTCAAACGAAAGTTACTCGCAACTGGTGAATGCATTATTACCTCAGTTTCGCTTATTCCGACCGATAGCGGTGAATTTGCAGTCGGATTTTGAACAAATTAAAGAATTGACCGATGAACAATCGCGATTCTTCAAAAGCATATATGGTGCGAAACGAGTCTTTGTGGAGGGAGTTGCTGGTTCCGGAAAGACTCTTTTGGCTCTCGATCGAGCACGAGACTTTGCGCGACAAGGGATGAAAACGCTATTAGTATGTTACAACAAGCAATTAGCTTCGTGGTGGAAAGAACAGTTTGAATCCTCGGAACTTGACCGTCAGTTCCTCCATAATATCGAGATATTGAACTTTCATAGTCTGGCCCGGCGGCTTGCTAAAAGAGCATCCATTGCGTTTGAGGTTCCGAGCGAAAAAACAACACAACAAACGTTTTGGCGAGATGAAGTTCCTGCAATCATCGAGCAATCGGCTGTAGTTTTGATGGACGACGATTTTCAGTACGACGCTATTGTGCTTGACGAAGGACAAGATTTTCACACATCTTGGTGGGACTGCCTAAACTACTGCTTGCTGAAAAACGAAGATAACGGCGTGTTTTACGCATTCTGTGATCCAGACCAAAGTCTTTGGGACTGGTCAAACACGAAACCGAGCATCTCTTTTGGTACACCAGTTACTCTTGGCATCAACTGTCGAAACACTCGTGCAATTGCCCAATCAAGTTCCACACTCGCACACATCAAGGCTGAGGTGTACGGGAGATCGCCCCTGGGGCTGAAGCCCACAATTAGTCGCCCTCCCACGATCGAAGCCAGTAAAGGCATTTTGCTCCAGGCAATACGGGATTTAACCACAAAGCATAAAGTGAAATCTCAAGAAATTGTTCTAATTGGCGCCCGGAGCCACGCGCAAGGATCACTGTTTGGACGCTGTGAAATTGAAGACATCCTACTCACTGATTCCGCCACTGAATGGCGATCAGGCAAAGGAGTTCTTGTAACGACGTCGCGATCGTTTAAAGGCTTAGAGGCTGATGCAGTTATTGTTTACGACATTGGGAATATCGGTTCACATTTCAGCATTACTGACCTCTACGTGGCTTGTACTCGTGCGCGATCTTACCTGCATCTAATCGTCCACGAGACTGAGACGGCGAAAGTGATTCAGGAAGCGATTGAGAACGGTTGGGATCAAGCCTCCGGAGCGACTGGGAATGAATCCGCTTAGCTCAAATCAAGTTGCCCAACGATTAGGGCTGGAAATAACTGAAGACTACGAAACTTTCCTTCAGGATGAGTTCGGGCTCGCGAATTTAATTCGCATGTCTTTGGTACGCAGAGGAATTGTGACCAGGAGGGAATTGCTGGCAGACTGGAGGCCGCACTTCACAATGTTTGGTTTTGATGTTGATGCCATACGTTCCAGTCTGGTTGATCTTGCTAATTTGCTTAGCGATATGGGTGAGTTCACACGTGTACGTGTGGGGAACGAACACGGTTGGGCAAAAACTCCGCGACGTTGGCTCCAGCACTGCGATGCTTACGCAATTGCTTTTGGAGCGATTGATCAGCCACTTCAAAAAGCACTTCGGAATTCGGTACCTGAGACGTCGCGTCGCGACCCGCTTATAAGGTTCGATCCGAGTTCCGAAATCGGTACAGAATTTGTTGAAGACGCTGAAGCTATATCATTTGACACATGGTTGGGACCTCCAGGTTGGTACGAACATTGGGAACGCAGAGGAGGGACGATGGAGAGTTTGCCATCGCTGCAAGAGTTTTGGGAGTTTTTAAGACAGAAGCTTCGTGAGAGTGAATCGACTGCTGGGGATGGCTCATCCCTTCGCATACTTGGGAAGACGGGCAACTTTTTCGGTCGAATTGATGCTTCTCAGTCACATGGACGTTGGGTCGACGGAGTTGATGGCCTGAGGGATGGCGATTACTTGGGGGCAATGCAAGCTTACAATGAAAATGACTGGAGGTTCCTTCTAATTGAAATCACAAACTCAGAACCTCGCAAAACGTTGCTACTGGAAAATTGGGATGAATTTTGCTGGTGTCTCTTGGCTCGGGGAGTAGCTTGTGGGCAGGAAGAACAGTACTCGCTCGAGGGTGACGAAGTTAGCTTCTCTTTCCCCATCCCCAAACAGGTTTCCCGCGTTATTCGATTATGGGGATGGCCAATTCTTCCATGGCGTTGGAAGTTTGTTGGCGATGTGAATCTTGAGCTTTTCGAGTACTGGAAAACCTAGCGTCCACTCTAATTCTTTGCGTCTAAGTTCTCCGGTTTGATCAATTCAATGAGCAAGTCAAGGCATTGGTAGAAATCCACATACGGAGATTCAAACCCCTGAAGTACTTCTGAAAAGTATTTCTTACGTAGATCAAGCCGTCTATTCGTTAACTCAACTTCTTCCTGAAGCCTGACTTGCTTAGGCCGAAGGTTGAGGCGAATGAGACGGTCATTTCTTTCGCTTGGCCATTCTTCGAATTCATGGATCCTACTCTCAACCTGCGCAATGCGAGAATTCAGGTCTGCTACTCGATCTCGGCTTTCGATCTCAATCAACAGCATGCGTTCGCGAAACATCTTGCGAGCGGGAAGCCGAAAAGGTTGCCACTTTGCAGTCACCTTTTGTGCTAGAGCATTGCTCATCGCGTTTATTATGACAGGAATTCGCTTTCTCTCCTGTTCGCTCCAACGAATATCTTCACACCAGGGTTTGTTTGATTCCTCCCAGACCAGTGTCACTAAGTCTACTAAATGCCGATCGTTGCTGATCCAACTCCAATCTTTCCCATCATGAGTTAGGCCAACTATGGGCAATTGAGTCGGAATGTGGCTTCGAACGAAACGAATGTCTGCTTCGATGTCGGTCGAGAATCGACGAGTTTCGAGATCCCTTGCTCTAGCTTGAGATTGATTCGGTGCCTCGTCTAACCCGTCTACCAGGCGTGATTGCCAATTGCCAGTTCGGATTGGATTGGCAGGGTCGGCCCAGCCAACGGCGATGCTGTAGCGGCCCACACTCACTCCGGTGTCCTCTGGTAGATGCGATGATGACAAATGCAATCGGAAACTGTGAAAGTGACGTCCGTTTAAATCGCTTGTTGCATGGCCAATTGCCAACCACCTTTCGACAATCTCCTCGTGAGTTGGACAACCGTGGTCAAAAAACTCAAGTGACCGCTTGAACACTCCCTTTGGACCATGTAGGTGCACGAATCGTCTTGGGGGCCGTTGGACGTGCTTACGCGCCACCAGAAACGGAACCCACGGAGGGTTGAGTGCTTCTAGATGGTGGACAACGCCCGCTGGCTTTGAGCGATTTATTCCAATCGTGTGGAAACGTTTTCGTCGGTCGAAATCTTCGGTCGCGTCAGTTTTAGTACGAAAGTGATACTGCTCCTGTAGGCACAAAAGCTTCAGCCATCTCGAAAGAGCTGCTTCGAGATTTGAACTCACAAATCCCAGCGTGCTCGCGGCACGCAAGATCGGCTCGGTGGGCTCTTGAAAACGGAGATCGTCGTACAATTGTGACGCGGCATCTGGATGACCGAAGACTGCAGGTTGGTCGATTGCCAGTGCGTCCTCCTGCTGCCGTCGCTCATCAAGTTCGCGTTGAACTTCATCCCAAGTCGAGGAGATTCCAAGTCCCGCCTCAGCGAGTTCCTCGCTAAGGCGGTTGGATTCATATGGATCTAGTTGAAGGGGCCGATCAAATACGCCACTTGTTTTATAAACATCGATCAATCGATGATCGATTTGTTCTCTGAAACCGATGGCTCCGATACAAACTGGAACCGGTGGTGTATGAGGTCGCTCAGGGTCAATTGTCTCCCTCCCTAGCCGATCAACCCGACCGATCCACTGATCGACGTGCCCTGGCTCCCACGGAATATTGTAGAAAATCAGAGCATCCGCGGATTGAAAGTTGTAAGCCTCCCGATAGTCTTCGTGAGCAATGGCGAGTTGAGCATCACCGTGTTCGAAGGGAGTAATGGAATCTTCTGCAGATTGGAAAGCGTCGACAAGATCTCGATCCGTCTCGTCAGTTGCCGAAAGCAGTGTCACAATCTCCAGGGGAACTCTTGCACCGCGTACACCTATCGTTGGCAGCCGAAGCATTATTTCCTTATGGAGATACCGTACGGTTGGATTATCTTGAGCCGCAACAAGAATTTTCTTCCTTGGAGCGTCCCGCCAGGTTTCGGCTAGCCAATCGACCAATTCATCGAGTCTTGAATTTCCATATTCCGCACGACAGAGTTCTCGAATTTCATCGAGTTGGTTTTGCGGATCTCGTCCCTGACGCTTCAACTCACTAATTCGCTCACGCAAGGCGTCTCCACCGACTACAGTTCGCCGTGCAATAAGTGCTGCTCGATGCCGGTCATTCTCTCGCTGGAGAAAACCGTCGAGATAGGACGAGATTAACTCTAAACGTCTTTCTTCTTCCTCCAGTGGTTCAATGATGAGAATGTCTTGCTGGCGGCGCGGCAGATGGTTTGGGTAGTCGCGTCGTCGAGTTCTGATTACGCGACGGAACATCCACCAAGCTTTGTCGTACAACCTCTCAAGTTCGAAGACTGAAAGTGAGGTAAGGTCTAATTCCTTGGATGCACTCAACGCACGCACTTCACGAAGCGACTGAAGATCTGCAATCACTTGCCCCTTTGCTTCGGTTGCAATTTCCACTGTTTCGTCTTCACCTTCAAACTCTGGCCGCTCTGATTCCGATTCAGCTTGCTTTGACTCTCGGTAATACCGGGCGTTTCGGTGAGCTAGGTCGACACGATCCGGCTCAATGATTTGCATTAGGCTACACAGATCAGTTTGTGATCGAAGGTCGGGCGTAGCAGTGAGTGCAAGGATATGCTGAAAACTGGCGGCGCGCCGTGTAACTGCTGAAAGTACATCCGCCCGTAGAGAATGAAGTTCATCCAAAATTAGCAGATCGATGCGCGAAGGATCAAGAATTTCGTTGGTTTTATCAATCTTGGCGGACCATAGGATCTGGACCCAATCGTCACCCTTAGGTTCATTATCAATAAAGGGAACCATATGCGCTCTTCGCCAGATCTCGTCCGCCCACTGTCGAGCCTGTTGTTCTCTGGGAACTATGACGATCGTACGCAATCTTCCGTCTCGTTGAAGTCTCAGGGCATTCATGATCATGAGCGCCTGAACAGTTTTACCCAGCCCTACCTCATCAGCGATTAAGTGTCGGACCTGAGTGTCTCGTAGAATTCTCAAAACAGTCTGCAATTGGTGTGGATAAAACTGAGCGCGCACACCCGTAGCCCCTTGGTACGGCGAGGAGAGTCGCTCGACACGCCGCCTAAGTGCCTGCACACCATGAATGATATTTTCAAGGCGCTCAACTGCCGTCACTTGCTGGTTTCTTCTCATAAATAAGACTGTGTAAGTAATCAAATTGGCCGATCCGCCATGCCAGGAAGGCGATAGCTCGGGCAGTGACCCTGTCGGTAACGAGGGCCGCAAGAGATGACTCCCATGGTTTCCTCCGAAGGGTTTGTGGTCGCAAGAGTAAGTCAAAGCATATCTGGACTCTGTCAGTTGTCCATGACATGGATGCTCGGTGATAAGGAAGGAAACGGTGACGCCATTCCATGACGATCGAAGCGAGTTCTTCCGTACTGGCACCCTCAATTCCCGAATACAAAAGAAAATCACCACCTTCGGCAGGATAAAGCAAATCAGCGAGGATACTCCCGTTCAACTCTTCGCAAGTTTGTCTAATAGTGGCTCGCCATTGATCGATATCAGTAAACGGTTGTGCTTGCCGCCACAATTGCGCAATCGAAGCCTTCTCTAGGTCCAACTCTGATGCTGCTGACAGATATCCGCTAGCAAATGCCTCGTCGAATTTTTCACATTCGTCGGCTCCAATAGGAAAAGCAGGCAATCGCCACCAATCATCTGGAAGAAGCGTTGCAAGACCCGTTTCAACTTTACTCAAAAGACTCGATGTGGGTGTTTGATCTACGTGCAGAGTCAGATCAAATCCTGCACCATTTCGGAATGCACAATCCAGAAGACTTCTGAATGGGTTTCCGCCAGCAATATCGTTCTGCCCTCGTTGAAATCGGCTCCATCGATCCCCGCAGCACGTCTCGATGATTAGACTTCTTAGAAACTGCTTGACTCGAATTCGATTGAATTCGCCTGCTGTATTTGCCGCTCGCGAATTAGCGATGCAGAGAAATAACTGACAAATTTTTCGCAGTCCAATCGTAGCTCCCTTGTCGTGTAATTGCCGCAATAACCTCTGTGGAAACGCAACGTCAATTAGACCTGATTGCGATGGACTCAACACCAGTCCACCGTCCTCATAAAGTGCCTCCTCCTCTGAGACTGCAACCCACAAATGTGGCATAGTAGCCCTAATTTCCGGGTCATGTCTGTCATTCGAAGCGTCAAGTAGGAATTGCAGTGGTATACCGATCGCCCCCAATTCCTCCTCATCCGTCACAACTCTAGGTGGATTGCCATTCGAACTAAGCCATCTTATCGAGGCGTTTTCGTTTTCGAGAAGAAATGTCCTGTCTGTGAGTCCTGGGACTTTGACCCTCAACTGCACATCCTTTCCCCGCACAATGCTACTTCGGGCAGTATCGTCAATCAGATAACTCCACAAGCGATGTTGTGGACCGATGCTTGTAGGCAAGTCATCAAGTTGAATGGACGCAACTTTCGTCGTGTTAGATAAGTGCACTTGAAGATTGAGAGCACGAAGCGGTCGTGAGGACGATACGGCAAGCGATAGCTGACGATCAAGCAATGCGGACACAGAGGGACCTGAACCGATTAACTTGATTTCGCAAAGAGGGGGGCCGCCGTCGGCGTTTGCAACGTCGATGACTTCAAACAACAACTCGTCGATTCGCTTACCGTTTTCCAATGCACTTACACGATAGCTTCCAGTATTGTTAGTACAAATCTCGTAGCTACCAGCAGGCCCAATTTCATGGATCGACTTAAGCGAGTCGTCGCGAATCGTTTGAAGCTGCGTCTTATTGTCGCTCGACAGGTCTTCTGGTATATGGAGTGCAACGAAGTCCCCAAGTGCAAGTTTGATGGGCGTACCAACTTCAAGTGAAGGCGGAAATAGCCATCGCCAGGACTCCTGCTTCGTCGTCGAAATGCCTTGACTTTTAAGCCACTCCTGGGTTTCATTGTGGCTTGTGTCAACGCGGACCACTTGAGTGGGCGAGCAACTCCCCAAGATTTGTGCACCTTCCGGGAGCGAATTCGCGACCGTAGCGTTTTCAACTAGAATCCAAGCAACCGAATTACGAGGTACGAAGGCACGGAGCCTTTGGATTCCCAAAGCATGCTCCTCATCTGGCTCGAATACCAGCGGTAGACTTGTTTTAAATGAAACTTCACGCAACCATTTGTTTGTAGACTCACCTTTAAACGCCATAGACTCTTCAGGTTTAAAGAATCGAGCCTCGCCTGACAAAGCGAGAACCTTACGAGGACTGACTTGAAAGGGAGTCGAATACAGAAGTTGGCTTAGTGTAAGGTATGGTTGCTCCCTCATTCCCCAAGGTTGCGGTCGCCACCGACTATTACGAATAGACGGTTCTAACTCGCGCCGAACTGGCAGTGTCGGTGGGGGAATTGTTGCCTCAAGTACAAATGTCCCCTGTGCATTCATGCGCAGTTGGAAACGTCCATAGCATGGTTTTGCCTCAGCTTCATCTGATTCTGGACGGATGAGGTTTGTTCGACTTGGCATCCCAGCCTTATTCTGCCGTCCTAGAATTTTCTGCCGCCGCATTGCGTCGCGCAGAGCACGTCGTGAGGCACTATCTCTCAAGATGTCTTGACGAATCCTATCTCGTGTTGAGTTAATTAAGAACTCGGACTGAGTCGGGTGCCCCAATAAATCGCGTGTGAGATCAACTGCTATGGATCCTGTAGCTAACCAACTAGCGTATCGCTGAGACCAGAAGTCGACTCGTGTATTAAGTAGAAGCGACTGCAGTTCTTCGTCAGAAAGGTTCCGAACATTTCGGCTTAGTCTCCCCAATGAATCCGCGAATGGTAGCCGCATGTCAAGTGGGAGTGCCGCGTTCGCTATCGGCCATGCGATGTGGCAGAAACTCTCAGCCCAAACTGTCTCTGGCTTTTTGACGCAGTTGTATTCTTCATGGCACAGTTGGAAGTACGAACTTATCTTGTGTCGCTCGTCGTGGCTGAAGTCAATCCCAAGCCTTTGCTCGAGTAGTGGCCAAAAATCAGTGCCGTTCCCCTCATATTCGTAGCCAGTTTCGGTCGCAATCACCAAGAGTGGTAGAAAAGCCTGCCTCCACCACGAGTTCTCTAGCGTGTGTTTGCAGAGTTCCTGCCTTACAGAAACCACTAATGCTGCAATTTCCGACTTAGAGAAAGTGTGTTCAATAAGGTAAACAGGACGCCCACTCGCTGATCGACTGTTTCGTAGTTCTGAAAACTCCGCATGCAACCAGCAATGGAGTTCTTCCACGCTTTGACCGTGCGGTGGCAGGGCGTTTGCGATCACGTTTTCCCCTCAATCCTCAACAGAAACTGTGATTGTACTAGCTTCTACAGAAAAACTCATCCTTGAGGAATGATAAGGGAGAGAGAACATGTCGTCGCAATCGAAGTTTTTCGTTTGAAGCGATAAGCCATTTCAAAGATCCCTTTGCTTTCGGGAGAAGGATAAGATGAGGGGTTAATACCAGGGTCCCCCCTCCTCGAGCGATCTCCCCTCAGAAAGGAGAGAAGGTTTTAAAACGACTTCCAGAGAAACTCTTGGTCATGGATGGACCAGATCTACCACCATCCAAGGAAGTTTTCAAAGGCAAAAAGACTACGCCTCCCTGTTCCAAAAAGAATCTTGACAGGTTTCCACCTGGCCATTTGTGTACTGGCCAATAAGCCTAAGCGATTATTCCTCAAACGTCTCCATTGTTGACTTTTTTTGGTTCGTTTGCACATACTGTCAGTCGGATTCACTGTCCTCCCATCACTCAACAATGTCGCCGTAAAGTGTTTTTGCAGAATGACTTCCGGTTTTCACCAGAAGTGAGGTAGACTCACCACGGTCGTGTCTATTCACATAAATGCCAGGAAGGAGTTTTCAGGAACATGACAACACCACTTGTCAATGAACAGAGGTTCATCGAGGCAACCCGTGACACGGGATATCGTTCTACCTCAACGGCAATTGCAGAGTTAGTTGACAACGCAATTCAAGCCGGGGCTTCCATAGTCCGAATCTTTACAGACCAAACTGGAGTGGGTGTTGACCGCGAGATTTCGATCGCAGTACTCGACAATGGAACGGGTATGGATACTTTGACATTGTCGATGGCGATGCAATTTGCAGGCAGCACTAGATTCAATGATCGATCAGGACTTGGACGATTTGGAATGGGACTTCCCAACAGTTCGGTGAGTCAGGCGAGACGAGTCGATGTTTACTCATGGCAAGACCGCGGCAAGGTCAACCATACATACTTGGACGTCGACGAAATCATCAAGGGCGATCTTCGTTCAGTCCCTTTTCCCAGGCGAAAGCCGTTACCAAACTGGGCAGACAAGCACGTTCGCAAGCGGACAGGAACGCTCGTTGCTTGGAGTCGATGTGATCGACTCGACAACCGAAAGGCTACTACTATTGCTGACAAACTGCATCGCTCACTCGGGCAAAAGTTTCGGTACTACCTCTGGGATGGAAACAAGATTTACATCAACGACACTTTGGTTGCGCCGTTCGACCCGATGTATTTCCGTGTGAGAACTGGACTGGAATCTGCAAGGCCGTTTGGAGGAACGCTCACACTCGAGTTTCGTGTTCCCGCTGACCCCCACAGAACGTCATCCGTGGAAGTGCGTTTTGCAGAACTGCCAATTGATGCTTGGTATGATCTTCCGTTGGAAACTCGTCGTGAATTGGGAATAACCAAGGGAGCGGGTGTGTCCGTCGTTCGATCTGGCCGTGAAATTGATCATGGCTGGTATTTTATGGGAACAAAAAGAAAAGAAAACTACGACGATTGGTGGAGGTGCGAGGTTCGTTTCGAACCTGAATTGGATGAACTTTTTGGAGTCACACATAGCAAACAAGAGATTAACCCATGCAATCTACTTCGCTTCGAGTTGAGTCAGCATCTTGAGGGTATCGCGCAAAGCTTGAATTCCAGAGTCCGAATGGCATTCGCAGCAGTTAAGAAGAAAGCTGATCGACCTCCCACTGAGGCGGAGTCGGTTGCAGAGAAACGCGAGCAAAAGTTGCCTGCATTGTCGATCCCCTTGAAATCCAATCAGAAGTTGGGAAGTCACTCTTTCTCATCAAAGCGGCTGAAGTATCGACTCGACTTCGAGTCACTGAACACTCCTGATCTGTATGTATGGAGCATCAGAAAAGATGGTACTCTGAGTATTACCGTCAATCAGAATCATGCATTCTGTGAACAATTGTTTGGAACGTTGAAAGAAGCAGAGCATTGTGTCATTCGTCATCGGCTCGAATGCCTGTTCTTGGCATTGGCTCGCGCCGAACTTGCTTGCACCGACGAAACTACCGCTGACATTCGTTTTTTTCGAAGAACGTTTGGCAATCTGCTTGCTACCTACCTGGGAGACTGACCATGTCCAAGACCAGCAGCATCTCAGGACGCATGTCTCCGCGGTTTAGTCGGAGCCGTAAAGCATGGCGACTCTTCACCGGATTCATTCAAAGCCTTATGGATGCCGATCCATTGAGTCCTGATGCTGACGGATTAGTGGAACGGGTCCGAAAAGAAGCGGGATTAGTTGAGATATCGCCTGAATTCGATGCAATGATGAAAGTCGCTGTTTCCGTCATTGCAGACCTCAGACTGCAAGGTTGGTCATTTGTAGTGGAGAAAAAGTCTGTTGGGTTGATCCGACCAACGACACATATTGACCCAGAACTCGAACGACATAGAGTTCGTCAGATGCACTCCGTAAACCGTAATGCACAATTGATCAAAGAGTCAGTGCGCGACTTCGTTCGAGGATTGGAGAGAAAACGGATTGGTCCGGCGGGATGGGTGTCGATCTTTTCCCTGATGAGAGATGGTCGAGAGCTTGGAGAGAAGTTACGGCCGCTGACGAAAATGGCGTCGAATGATGAACGAATCGCGCACCTTCAGACAGTCATCGAACCATATTTGCAGGTTGTTGCCAACGGCGTCAAATGTGAACATACCGGGATTCCCCTTGCAGATATTTGGCGTTACTTTCGGCATACCTGGAGCAACGAGTATCAAACAGTGCCTGGCCGTAATTTGATGTTACTAGTGCGGGATGCTGCCGTTGAACACCACCCAGTTATTGGAATTGCAGCTGTCACCAGTCCTGTCGTGCACCTCCAGATTCGAGATGAGTGGATCGGATGGACTTCACAGCAATTTACGAATCAACTGCGAGAGAATCCGACGACTGTATGGGCAAAATGGATTGAAAGCCAACTTGAGAATTTAACAAGCGATATTTTTATTGACGACTTGATTGAAGATGGAATTGTTGCAAAACCTGAATTAGTCATGCCAACAGAGGAAACATTGGCAGCGCTCGAAGAGGAGTCGGTTAGAGCAAGAGAACGTCATCGCTTGCACCCCGAGAAAAACATCCACAAGAATCCCAAAAAGCAGACTTCCGACGAGGAATGGTTGACTCGTGCCAAGACAGATCTCTTTCGCTCAAAGCGATGTTCGGCGCTCGCATCTCTTCTCCGTGCCAGGCTTCGCTTAAAGAATGCAGGATTTTCGCAACCTACCTCCGCATGCTTGCTAAAGGCTTTGTCGAGCAGTGAGGGCAGGTTAGCGATTGATACGATCAGAAAGCAGGTTAAGGCGATTCACATTGGCAACGATGTTCTCGATATCTCCGTATGTGGTGCAATTGCACCTTACTCCGAATTGGTTGGCGGCAAACTCGTGGCAATGCTGTTAGCGAGCCCGGAACTGGTGAAATTTTACGCCCATAAGTACGGCAAGGCCGCAAGCATTATCGCTTCGTCAATGGCTGGTCGGCGACTCACTCGAAAACCAAAACTAACTGCACTGACTACTACCAGTTTGTACGGAAGTGAGCCAAACCAATACACCAGAATCAAGATTCCCTCAACACAAGTTGGTGATGAAGGCGATGGACAAATCAAGTACTCTAGACTCGGATTAACGCGAGGGCAGGGTTCGTATCACTTCTCAGCAGCCACTGTCGATGCAATTGAGATATTACTGAGTCAATTGTCCGACAATCGAAGCGTTAACAGCATTTTTGGTGAAGGGGTCAATCCACGACTTCGCAAGATTCGAACAGGGCTGGACGTATGTGGATTCCCATCCGACGAAGTTCTAACCCATGGTGCGCCTAGAATCGTTTATGGCGTGGCTCTGACTGACAATCTAAGAGATGTATTGCTAGCGCGAGTGAAAAGACCTCGATATTTGTTCTCACACAATCGATCCGAGGAAACCACACAAGCAATTGCCACTTATTGGATGCGTCGCTGGCTCTTGAGGCGTGCCCAACGATCAGACATCGTTGATCGAGTTGTCGAACACACATTGGTTAGTCCCGTTCAACATGGAGCCCGTGTTACGCTTCCACGGATCTTCGATGAAGAGCCTCTTTTTTTTCACTCTGAGCAGTGACGTTACTCAATTAGTCGTCCCTGAAAAAGTTGTATTAGGGGATTTTATTTGTTTCTGTACTTGGGCGGCGACTCACTTTTTATTTGGAGCGGGGTACGGTGATGAATTCAGACTGCTTGAACGGGATTGGGTAAGCTTTTTTGCGCCCAAATTCCTCCTGAAATCATGCGCCTGAGCCAGAAATCGAGCGCACGCGAGAACGCGCGCAGCAGTTTCTGAATATTTGAATCGGCTGCTGCCAAGACAGCGTTGCTGGCATCCCCTGCCAAACCTTTCAGGTAACAACGCCGCATCCGTGTTCCAAATTGCAAGCTTTCGAGTTCCGACGGTCTATTTCCTTGCAATTTTAAACAATCATAAACTCACTTTCACCCCAGTTTCCATGCAACAATGGTATATATTCAGGGACGACCAATTAGGACTGCCAGCATTTTAAATGCTGGCAGTCCCTTGAGTTAATTTTCGGTAAGGGGGCAAAGAAATCAGGGGTTGACTTCTTCCTCTTCCATCTCAGCTGACTTTTCGTCTTCTGATTCTCCCGAACCGTCCAGCACTGCAAGCACATCTGTAAATCGCTGGGAGAGAAAGATGCGCCCCGCCTTGTAGAATGATTCCTGCTCAGATTCTGCGTCAAGTTCTGCTTCGGCGATAACGAACATTGCTGCCTCAAGTTTCGAGCATAATCCTGCGACCTGACGTGCTGGCTCATACACGTCATCATAGAATCTATGGCGTGTATTGATCACCAGTCTATATTGCCCTCCCATCCTCTCACCACGGAACACAGGGCCATCCGGTATACCCTCAAACGCAACCTTGTATGGCTCTTGCACTGTCTGTTCGACAATTCGTTCTTTAGCCTGTTCAACGGGTTCTCCCGTAATATCGGATTGTTTTCTCGCTTCGTGATCGAGTTGTTCTTCAGCTCGCTTTTTCTTCTGAGGTGATGACGTTGCCGAACGAGGCTTCCGCCTCTGTGCCTCTTTCATCGCCTCTTCACTGGCTCTCTTTTTCTCGCGATTCTCAAGCGCTGTCTTCACTTGGCTGCGGGACTTTTTCATCGCCGCTCGCAAATCCTTGATCAAATCTTTGAGTCCCTTGTTCTCAAGATGTCCGAGCATACTTTCGCTGAAAACAACTTGTTGTTTATGAGTCGTTATTCCGAAGTACTCATCGAGAACTGGATCAAAGTCAATCTCGATTGCAAAGAACCGGTCGAAGTTTACGAAAGTCGTCCAAGGGAGTCGCGTAACGCAGTCGATCTGCCTACCAGCACGGCAAACCAGTATGCCATTTAGATCTTTCATGATCGCATATCGGGCATTATGATTGGAGGAATTCAGCGGTCCATCTGGGGCTTTCAAATGAAAGTTGTAGGGGAACGCGGCGCCTCGAATCCGAACAACGCCGGTTTGTCCTTCCTTTCCTACTAACTCAAACTCGATTGACTCGACTGATTCGGCCATTATCACTGTTTCTTCGTACCATCTTGCATTTGGGTCCAGGAATAATGGGTCTACGGGCAGAACTCGGTCACCACCCACTTTGATGTCGATCTGTGGCATCAGTTTCCTGTAAATCACCCCTACGTGCTCTTTCATATTGTTAACGAACGATCGGGTTGTCTTGAACCCACTGCTTAGACGATCAAGCGTCTCGATCACGATGATGGTGCCCGAGACAAATGAAGTAACATCGAGATGTGCGGTAACGTACCTAGGTGGGGTCTTCTTTCGGACCACCACGTGGTATCGCTCTTGCCCAACTGCAGCACTTGCAACCTCGTCAATATCCACTCTCACTGCATGCCAATCGCCATCGGGAGTCTTTGAGTAGACGGTGTATGCTCGGCCGATGCTTACACATGCGCTCGGCAGGCCGAATCCATATCGTCCAAAGCCATTACGGTCGTCATGGCGGTGAGTGCCCCCCCATTTTACTGCAAGTCGGATCATGTCTGGTTCCATGCCATGTCCGTTGTCAGCAACTATCACATAATCCGGTTTGGCCTTACTCTTATTTCCGGAGCCATAGGCGAGGAACACGTCGACCATATTCGCATTTGCCTGCACAGCATTATCCACGAGTTCGTCAATCGCCGTGTAGGTAGATTTGTAACCCAAGTCACGGATGCTCTGAACGAAAGCTTCGGGAACAACAAGGCTAAACGCTTCTTCGTGAATTCGCTGCTCTACAACAAACGTGTGCTGGCGTTGCAGATCGTCCTCGATTCCTGGAATGATTGGGGTTGTACTCATCGATTTCTCCTTTTTGTGAGCCTCTTTTTGGACTCGTGAGAAACTGGAACCTGTGAAAATTACTGTGGAGTGATGGTCCCGGGATCACTTCACAGTGTAAGTTACGTGTTCAAAAAATGCCGTCCGCGGGCGAGTAAATCGGAGTGGATTTGGCTCACACGAGCAGGGCTGAGTGACAATTCGTCTGAAACTTCACCCAAAGTGCATCCTTCCCAATATATTAGGCGAAGGATTTGGTGATCCCTGACTTCGAGTTTCTTGAGCCAAGTGTCCAAGTCTAAAGTACCGTCCAGGCAAGAACCGTCCTCGGTAACCGCATGACAAAGATCAGTTGGACAGCAAAATTGAACACATGTAGCCGAAGCGGAATTGCGGCGACGGAGTTCAGAAATCATGCGATTCTGAACGGCGCGGTGAGCGTACGCCTCAAAGTTATGGTGTGTTGAGCAATCAAATGTCGACGAACATTCCCAGAGGGCAATTAGACCAATCTGTTTGTAGTCTTCAAAATCAACCGACGACATCTTGGATGCTTTTGCGCATATGAGAGGCATCCATTGATCTACGAACCTACGGGCTTGATGTTCGAATTGTGAGTGGAATACCGCGGCAGTGCGGTTAGTTTTACAGCAGATAGGATGGTGCGCAGAAGCAAACATTGGGATCTCCAGAGTGAATCAGGCTTTGACAACTGATACAGTTGCCAGGTAATGGCCAATCGGAGATCCGTCGAAGTGATAGGTTCAACCTTCTTCTTGGGCCACTATTTGGACCCGTGTCTGGCGAAACCCCGTCGGCGTCATATTCATATAGTCGCAGCAAACAGAAAAACATTCAATGAAAAACATGTTTTTGACAAAAAAACATGTGCCCCTCTGTATTAACCTTCTCAGCCACTCCTTACCTTCAGGGCTTTCAAACCCGATTCACCAGGCCGACGATGGTCTTTTATGCGAGCGCATTCTTCTCGGTCAGAAACGCATTGTCGTCGCGGACACCGATCTCGCTTCGCAGCACAAGTTGCTCTGGCGTAAGACATTCCTGCAGGCATTGAAGGAAGGATTTAATTTTCATTAGTTGCCTGCACACAACCTTTCCACAACTTCCGCTGCTTCCGCCAGTCCGGTACCCATGCGATTGGCTGTAATTGTCGCAGGTGGATCGAGTCGCGACCACTGGTTGCACGCGATAGATGCAGAATTTCTTCCTGGATGTCGGGGGCCAGCATCAGTAGGTTCATGATCTGCGAAATCCGGGCACGGGAGACGTGACCGAGGCGGGCGAGTTCCGCGAAGTTGGCCACCGTGCCGTTTCGAACGAGTCCTTCGAATCTTATCGCAAGGGCCATCAACTTCGTGACACGTGGCAACCTGGGCGGAACGGTGCCGTTTGGTGCGGCTCCGTCCTGAAACTCTTTCTTGGTTTTACGTCCTCGCGTGAAATGGACCTTGGTGGTCACGGTCAGTTCTTGCATGGTTCTTCCTCAGTCTGGAATTCTTGTTGGAACATCTTGATGCCATCGGGATGAAAGGTGACCGAAATAGTCCCCGCTTCCCCGTCGTAGTTGACACGTTCAATGAGCAGTTGCAGGACGTGTGTCTTCTCTCGCGTCGTCAATGATTCCCAGACAGGTTCGAAGTCCCGCAGGGAGTCGGCCACATCCTGTTCGGTGAAGGCTGTCGCTTCGATCCTTTGATGTTCTTCCCGGATCGCAGTCAGCCGCTGCTCACCAGTTCGGATTTGCTCATGCAAGTCCGCTAGCAGTCCCATCTCTGGATTTGGTCGGCTGGAAATGTGGCTGAGGAGTGCGGTCTTCGTTTCCAAGTCATGTTCGATGCCTTTCTTCTCCTCTGCCATCTGCTCGACCTGGGCTTGCGACTGCTTGCGTATGGCGTTAATCGTCTCGGTCATTAGCGAAGCATTGATGCCGACCCCTCGGATCTGGTTGACAACATATTGCTCCATTTCCTGCGCTGGTACCGATTTCGATGTGCAGGTATGCCAGCCTCGTTTCTGTGCATACATGCAGACGTAGTAGCGGTATCGCTTCGCACCTTTGGACGTGTAGGTGTGGATCATTCCACAGTCGCAGGAAGAACAATGCAGCAGGCCTTTGAGCAGTGCTCCGTATTTATTGCGGGTCTGGCTGCCGCCGTTGCGATAATTGTTCTTGAGCGTTCTCTGGACATTCTCGAATAGTTCTGCATCGACGATGGCTTCATGTTGACCTTCATAGGTCTCATCGCGGTAGCGAACTTTGCCGAGATAGATCACGTTCGTCAGCAGGTTGTAGAGCGAGTTCCGATCGAACGGACGGCCACCGCGTTGCTTCCCTTTCTTCGTGGTCCAACTCTTGGTTTTCCATCCGAGCCGCGTCAGTTCCTTGACCGTTTCCAGCAGGGATTCCATTTGGAGATACGTTTCAAAGATTCGGCGGACATGCACCGATTCTCTGCGATTGACCACCAATCGTGATGCACCCCGATCGATGTCGTATCCCAGGACAGGGGCTCCACCGACATATTTCCCTTTACGACGTGCGGCAGCCATCTTGTCTCGTGTTCTTTCGCTAATGATCTCCCGTTCAAATTGTGCGAATGAAAGGAGCACGTTCAGCATCAACCTTCCCATGGAGGTCGTCGTGTTGAACTGCTGCGTGACGGAAACAAATGAGACGCCAGATCGATCAAACGTCTCCATGATCTTGGTGAAGTCGAGCAGCGAGCGTGATAGCCGGTCGACTTTGTAAACCACCACGATGTCGACTTTCCCGGCTTCAATATCTGTCATCAGCCGTTTCAACGCAGGCCGATCCATATTCCCGCCGGTGAACCCGCCATCATCGTATCGCGTGGTGCTGCAGTCCCAGCCTTCTTCGGTCTGGCTGAGAATGTAGTTTTCGCCAGACTCACGCTGGGCATCGAGAGTGTTGAATTCCTGCTCAAGCCCTTCCTCTGTCGATTTGCGGGTGTAGATCGCGCAGCGCAGTCTTCGTGGCTTCTTCGATTTGTCGTGGCGGCTCATTTGCTGCCTCCTTTCTTTTCAATGCGGAAGAAGAGATATCCGCTGGTGTGAGTTCCGGTGATCGCGTTTGCGACGGCGCTGAGCGATTTGTAGATCTCGCCTTCCCATTCAAAGCCATTCGAATGGACAGTGACCTGGTACGTTTGGCCTTTGTACTCGCGGGTCAAGATTGCACCGGGAAGTGGCAGGCGACTATCTCCGGAAAAGGAAACAGCCGCCGTTTTCACGGCGGCTGTCGATGGTGTGGTTGGTGCTTTCTGCGGTGGCGCTTTTATTCGTAGGTCCGCATCATTGGCAATCTCCGCAGCCCGTTGCCGAGCCCGTTCGCTCAGGTCTCCTTCCTGGTTGGCCTGTATTCGCCAAATGATGCGTTTGATGAGCCATTGACGATGGTTCGAGCGGCATTGCTCGTCGAACACTTCCTCGTATTTCTCCTTCAATTCCTTCGTTGTCATCCGCTTCAACGCAGCCAGTTCTCTGGTGACGTTCATCCACATGCTATGCCTCCTCTTGATGGTGATCAGATTGGGCTGATCTCACAATCGTCAACCCGTGGGCACAGTGAGCCGAGTTAACGCACGCGACTCAAGGCATGTCGCGGATAAATTCTCAGCTTTTGCTGTATAGCCGCATTTCATGCTCAGCTTCTGCCGCCGCAGAAACCCGGTAGCGAAGATCTCCGCAATCTCCGTCACGCGTTCATTAGGTTCATCACCACTTTGAGCTATCTTGTCTCGCATCAACCTTCCCCTGCTGAGCAGCGGCAGCAGAGATGGCAACGGTGACAATCCTCACAGCCACGACTGACTGCTTCACATTCGGTGCAATGAATCGGTTTTGATTCCTTCATGGTGATTCCTGTTGATTGGAGTAATGGTCGACCAGCGACGCGACGCAGTCGGCTGGATTGGCAGATCGGGGTCGAATGACTGGAATGCCGACAGCGTCAGCGAATTGTGTCTCTCGGGTTGCGCCACTGGAAAATCCGGGAACGCGCAGTACGGCGTCACAGTGAGCCAGCAACTGGCGGTCATATGCAAGCCATGTCTCGTATTTCTTGGGTGATACGAGATGCCAGGCGAGCGTCAGGTGTGGGATGAGCGGCGTGAATCCAGCATCCAACATGGCATCTGCGATCTTGATCACCGCATGGGTGTTCTCAACTGGATCTGGTTGCGTGTAAGCAGCAGCGATGTAAATTAAGGACTGAAGCTCAATTCCCGTTTGCCGTGGCTGGCTTGGGCGAGACTGCATTTGTGTGAGAGTCGCGATCATCTTGTGATCCCTTGAAGAGACGTTGAACAATGGGGCCGTAGTAGGCATCACGAGCCAGGAGATAACGGGCTCGCATCACTTTCAATGCATCCCGATCGACCGGGTTGTGAACGTGCGGGTGTATGACTTCGAACTTTTCAGGGAGCACATCGTCTGAAACAAATCCCCAGGGACGAACCTTGATCGCATCGTCAACGCCACCACCAGAGAATGGAATGATCGGGCTGTATTCGACGGAGAGATCGACTATCTCTAACAGTTCGGGAGTGATTCCTTCTTTGGCCAGTTCATCGCCGACAAAGCGTTTTAGGACATTGAGTAAACTCAAAAGCAAATCTCCAAAGAACAAAAAACGGTTACCGGCTGCGCAGGAGCCACGGTTCGAAGTAGGCCTGTTTCCCGTTGAGTACGACTCCGCAACCAAGAATCGGTTTGTGTGCGAACTTGCGTCCGTAATCGAATTGCAGCTTATTGACATCAATGCCACAGCCGACTGACATACCAAAGACCCGAAACTCTGGATTGGCCCACCAGCGAACGCCGGCTTGACCGTGATAATGGCCAATGACCGTGGAGCGGAAGTTGTCTTTCGCTTGCCGAAAAGCAGCATCCTGACCACCGCGTCCACAGTCACCATGCAGGTAGTTCACACCATCGATCTGTAATTTGGAAAATCGGGGATGGACCGTCCAATCGACGTCCCACATGTCGGCGTAGTCTTTGAGTAGATCTGGAGGTAGTCCGGCCGTAATCGCTTGCCGTTCGCTCAACGCATCATGGTTACCGATCATCCAGTCCGCTTTGGGAAACGCTCTCGTTAACGTGGCGACTTGTTTTTTCGCACGTTCATATTCGAGAGTCGCATTCCGCAGTGCCGGACTTTTCTCGTGATAGGAAATCGACGCCCAATCGACGAGATCGCCGATATGAACCACGCGGTTAATGTCATAGTTGTCGGCAATCCGCTGCAGAAACCGGACGTAGCCGGTTTTCATACCTGGTGCGTGTGTGTCGCCAATGACCAAGACGCGAGCCATTCACTCTCCTTCCATTTGAGACTGTTGTTCCGCACGCAGACGTTTGACGATTGCCAGGTCTCCCGGCCGATTTCGATACCAGTAAGATTCGGGGATATTGTGAATCTTTCGGACACCTTCTGAGACCATGACCCGTTCCTCTTCTGTTTGAGGAAGATTAAAACGGAGGTGATCACCACGATGCGGTTCGCAGAAATGAGGATCACCTTCGAAACGGAGCAGTGACCCACACGTAGGACATTCGAGCATGAATTAGCCGTCCAGTTCTTGAAGCATCTCGTTGACAACCTGACGACGAACTTTTTCCGTCGCTTCGATAAGATCAAACAGTTCGCCAATCGGGGAATGAGGCGAGCGACACAAGCAGAAGAACTCCCAGCGCGGGACACCGTTCGCATCGAGAAACACAAGACGCAATGCGTTCTGAAAACGCTCAACTCGTAATGCGCCGTGATCCAAGAGAGCAATAAAGCAGTTACGTCGAAAACCTCGCCGCCAGCGAAGCTTTCCCCGTTCGGTCGCCTGAATCAGACAAGCCAGCATGAATTCAATCTTGAGCATAGAGTTCCTTACAGGTTCGAGAAGATCGGTTGGCGGAATCGCCAACCGGTGTGTTAGAAATTGCAAATCAGCCTGCTGCGAATTAGACTGATGACCCGTCGACTGCACAGACTTCTATGACTAGGACCTTGACATGTCCCCTGAGATCACTACCGTTCAGCAGCAGACCTATCTGGCATGGATGATCCAATCGCTCGGCGGGCCGTGTTTAATGCTGCTACTGATGTCCAGCTTCCTGAGCATCATTGTGTCGCTGGTGATTGTGGTACGCGGGAAAGGTCCAATGGCAACGGCGGCGTTGTTGCTGGTCGTTCACTCACCATTTTGGGTAGGACTCTTCTTTGCGATTACTGGTGGAATCAATTCATTCCGCGTCATTGCGACAAGTCCGGTCAGCCCCAAACCTTCCGAGTTGGCCGAAGGTATATCGACAGCTTTGTTTAGTCCTCTGGCAGGATTGTTGCTTATGGTACCGGGTTACCTGATCGCCGGACTTGGTTCGTTCATTCGCTCGATGAAAGATCGTGATTCCGTGATAGAGGAAAGTCACATTGACAATCTATAATAAAATTAAGGTGAGCCCGGTCTCTGTCAGAGAATGCGTCCAAGCAAACTGGTTTTCATCGCCTCAATCGCCTGGCAGGTAATCAGGTGTTCTTCGATCAAGGCATGGTCGTGCGGACCGGCCATTTCGGCGTCTGCGACCTCAAGCGTCTCGGCGAGGACGCTCAATCCCTCAACCGCTTTGTAGTAAGCCTCGCGGATTTCCTGCGCCCGGTCTGCATCCATGTTACGGAAAATATCTCTGAGGTCTTGTTCGCGAGTTTTCTTGTTCTGGTCTGTCATGGTTGTTTCCGTGTTGAAGAGTTGCTTTGCTATGACACATGAAGCCATGAATTCGGAGAGACATCAAGCGCTGTCCGCCAGTATTCACGAGTAATCTGGAAGCTGTTTAAAACGGCACGTCACTGAGATCGACCGGTTCCCATGCAGGGTTTGGTTCTGGTTTCGGTCCAATTTCGTAACCGACGATCTTGTCGTACTTTTCTCCCACGACAGAGCGAATCTTCAGAGACTCACAAAATGCCAACGCACCTGCATTGGCGAGGTCGACGGCCTCCTTTGCTGTCTTCGGCGCTGGATCATCACTCCGCTCGCTCCACCAGCTTTCCGCTTTGCGGCGTGCCCAACCGGTGTGCTCCAGGCAGACCCATTCACTGACCCAGTAATCGAGTCCTAATCGGTAATCGATTCGAAATGTTTTCGGTGCATCTTCGGGAGCGTTCTTCTTGGTATGCACGCTGTAATTGATGTCACGGACTTCGAAGTCTCGATCAACCACTTGACCAGTGAGAATTCCTTCTTCACTCGCCGATGCGTCATGTTCAGTTCGTTCGGGATCGGGAAATTCGTAACCACATTGCGGACAGAGTTTGTAAGCGGTGGCAACGAGGGCTCGACATTCAGGACATTCCTTGGCGGGAGCGAGTCCGTCACTAGCAGGTTGTTTTTCTTCAATTCGAATCGCATCAACTGGTCCATGACGTAATACGTTGCCACCGTAATCAAGAACAAGACAGTTCTCTTTTCCTGGTGAGAGCCTGAACCCACGTCCGACCATCTGGTAATAAAGACCAGGCGACATCGTCGGTCTGAGTAGCACCACGCAGTCCACGTTTGGTGCATCGAACCCAGTGGTCAACACATTCACATTGCAGAGATATTTGAGTGTAGGCTTTTGAAACAGTCCGCGCTGTTCATTACGAAACCGTGACAGAACTTCTTTTCGTTCCTGATCTGAGGTTTCGCCACAGACAAAGCCACATTCGACGCCATGCTGATCTTGTAAGACTCGCTGAACGTGCTGACCATGCGCCACACCTGATGCAAAAACCAAGACTGACTTCCGATCCTTCGTCAGTTCCATGATCTCGGCACAGGCTTCTTCAACCAGTGAATCCTCATCCATCACCGCTTCGACTTCGCTGGCGATGAATTCACCAGCACGGACATGGAGTTCATCGGTTTGTGCTTTGGCGACTCCAGCCTTCGTGACCAATGGCGAGAGATAACCTTGAGCGATCAGTTCTTTAATGCCAACTTCATAACAGACTCCATTGAGAAAGTGGTCGTCACGACAAATCGGTCCTGCATCCAACCGAAATGCAGTGGCCGTGAATCCAACAACGCGTATCTCGGGATTGATGACTTTTGCGTCGGACAGAAAACTGCGATACATCCCTTCGCCATCGGCAGGGATCAAATGACACTCATCGACCAAGATCAAATCAAACGCATCAAGTTCACAGGCACGTTTATAAACCGATTGTATACTCGCCACGATGACGGAATGTGATGTGTCTCTCCGTTTCAGTCCTGCGGAATAAACGCCGACATTGAGATCGGGAGCGATCTGACGAATCTTTTCGACTGATTGTTCCAACAGTTCTTTGACATGTGCCAGGATCAGAACACGTCCGTTCCAGGTCTGGACCGCATCCCGGCAAATTGTCGCCATCGCTGGTGTCTTCCCGCCACCTGTTGGGATCACGACGACCGGGTTGGTTTCTTTTTCCCGGAGGTGCGAGTAGACCGAGTCGATGGCTGATTGTTGGTAGGAACGGAGTTGCATGGCTCTCGTGGTTGAATACTGATTTCGGCACGCCCTTCACCATCCGGTGCATGCATTTCGATGACAGCCCGTTTGATCTGGCTGTCGTCTGCGTAAACTCCAGCGTGCTGCAGTGAATCCCAGATTCCTTTTTGAAAGTTGTCGAAATCTCTCCTTCGACGATCTGGAGGGAACAGGTCCAATTGGACTTCAAGGTGACCTTGAAGAGGCTGTCCGACCCGCCTCGCGAGGAGTGAGCAGACGCGTTTGCGATACTCACGACCTTCGCGGCTGAGGAGTGTGCGATAGCCAACATGCCGGTAGTACCGGTTCACACTCGGCGGGAACGGCAGCACAAAATGCAGATTGGCTACCTTTGCTGATCTGTGCGGGAAAGACAGAGCGCTGTCTCCAGATTCAGCCATCATGAGGTCCGCTTCCAAGGTGGAACGGACCCGTTCGTCTCCGCAGCGGCGGAAGACGGAGCAGAGTTCGGGGTCGAGACGGGAGTTTGAGCATCCCGTCGCTTGTACCCCTTCACCTCATTGGTGAGTTCATTGGTATCTGCACGTTTCTTGCAGACCACCTTGACCAGTAACGGCAGGTCGTGCAGTTCGTAAGAATCCTTCGGCTGCAACACGTTGACCGCTCGGCAGATTGATGAGAGAGTTCCCTTGGCGATCTTGACCGCGGTTTCATTGGAATTATTGAGATTCAATCGATCCCAAACCTTGCGTCCCTGGCAAGGACCTTCAATGACATCCAACTCGAGTTCGAGATACGAACCGTCTCCCGCTTTGGTTGGTTTCATTTCTGAGGATGAGATCACACAGAGGTAATCCCCATTTGGGAGTGGATCGAACGAGTCGTTTGGTTCAACAGTGTTCGCATCGAAGCCATGTAGGTCGACCATAAAATTCTCCTGAAAGCTAATTGATGATTTAAAAACGCAGACAGACCGGGAGCGCAGACGCTTCTAAGATGCACGGCCGACGAGCGATCGCGTCATTTAAAGAGAAGTGTGTGTACGCTGTTTCGTGGGACTGGCTTCCGTAGAAGTCGCCTGGTCCCGGTCATCCGCGGTGAACATGTCAGCACGGGGAACGGCTAAAGTGTTGAGCCAGTTGCTTTGACCTGCATGCTGAGATGTTCTGCGTACGCTGCAAAACTGAGTGGAAGTTCATCCGGCAGATCGAGACGATTCTTCGCGACATGGGCAGGACGTTCAGTCGTCCGCAAGATGCGATCTCCTGCGCCAAGGCCTCGTGTTCGAGTCTTATCGAACCCTTCATCGGTCTGCTTGGTATGCACCTTGTATGTTGCAAACAATACTTCGTCGCACCATTCTTGGATCAGCGCTGAAGCGTGTTTATTCAACCTCGGTGAATACCGGTCGTAAGGATCGGTTTCGGGATTCTCGAAGCGCTCAATCTTGGCGTGAGCAATCAAGATCACCATCATGTCACGCTCTTTACGCAGAGCCGTTAGTCCATCCAGAACTTCCCGCCATGGTTCGAGGGCATACGTATATCCCTTGGCGAACCCGTAATCCTCAATCGAGGTGACATCACGACCACGTTCCGTTGTTGGTCTTCGCCGAACAACTTCTTTCCAGATCAGTTGTTCCAGCCAGTCCGCTGAATCGATGACAACTGTCTGGAATTCATGCTGCTCAGAATAGAGGGCTAACAGAGAATTCATGACATCGTCAAATGACTCCGCCAACGGAAAACGGGAGGCTTCAACATTGGCCATTCCATCTTCGGTCTGAATAAAGACCGGCTGGGGTGCCATCGCACCGAAACTCGTTTTTCCCACCCCATGCACTCCATATACCAGAACACGACGGGGTGCTTGAGATCGTCCGGATTCAATGGTTTGTAATAGACTCATGATGGACCTCAGTGTTGAAAGTGTTTTCTCAATTCCTCTATTACTAGGCTTTGAGATTGAGAGCGATTCGGGCGGGATATTTCTGCTAATTTTCTGAAATTAGTGCCTCACTCGACATCGTTGAGTTTCATTTGCAGACGAGACCGGAGATCACGTAACGTTCGACGGGGAATGCCATGCAGGTCTGCGACCTCAGCTTGAGGTAATTCCGAAAGTTCGCTCAGCAACTTCCGCTCTTCGTCAGTCAACTGTTCGAGCAGATCCTCGACTTCGATGCGAAGTTCAGTGAACTGCAATTCATCGAGTCCATAATTTCCGGTCACGGCAGAGAGTCGATCTGTTCCAATCTGAGATGCCAGTGTGACATCATTACCTTCACCATCAGTCACCAGTACATCGAGTGAGCAGATGTCATTTCCCTGTTGGTGTTTGAGTGTCCGTCGACGCCGTAAACACATCGCTGCCTGACGTTCCACAACTGTGGCGACAAATGATTTCCAGTCCCCAACAGTCGGATCAAAATTTGGAACGGCATTCCAGACAGCCAGCTTGAAATCCTGTTCAAGATCAGGCTGATCTGATTTTCTTAGTGAAGTATGACCGACCATTCTTCGAGCTTTTTGGCGGATAAATCTCGCAGTGAACCCTTTCGTCAGTTCATGGTCAATGTCGATGTTTTTAAGCGCGTGGTTGGTGGGCTGTGTCATGAAAAGCTCCGATCTGAAGTGAGTGGAGCAGCACTGCTTGTACTGCGAACAGCCTCCACCGAAATTGCAGATCCTGAAACTTTTCCTTAACCCCTTTGTTGTAAGTGACCTTCCTATTGAGACTTAAAAAACGAAAAAATGAATTGCAGTTGCAGATTTCAAAACAAACTGCAATTTCCTACCCATATCTCAACACACCCTCGAGATCATCCGCGAGATTCCAAAGCAATTTTAACTGTGTTGCTTCATCGTCATTCAATGAACGGCTCACCCGCGATTCGGAGATACCCAGCCTGTGTGCCAGCTGCTTTTGAGTCGGTCGTGGAAGCAAGGCTGGAATGCCCGTTGAATCCCGACTGTAAAATGCATGATCGCGAGCTGCGCGAAGATGTTGTTTCAACTCTGCAATCAAAGCTTCGATGTCGACAGCCCGTGTTTGACGTTTGGGCGTCGCTGGTTTCTTTATCGGAGACTGAGCAACAACTCTAAGATTGAGAAGTTCCTCCAAACGGTCTTCATCCCAGTCAGGCTCACCCTGCTCCCAATAAGTAATTTCGCGCAGAGAACTACAAACGACACCAGCAGGAATCCCATTCCGAGGACTTCGCCACGGAGAAATGAGCAATGAATTTGGTGGTAGGTGAGCCTCAAGCAGGGGCTGGGCATCTCGTCGACACATTCCGATTCCGAGCCAGACGGTCCACGTATTGTCAGTTCTCTGCCAACGACCGAGTCGCCACAATCGATCTGGTACGATGTCTCCCTGTCGACCATTGATTGGAAGTGATTCTCGAATCCATGTTCGCATTGCGAACTGATCGACCTGCCATCTTCTGAGCGAATCGATCGGGATTTCGTATAATCCACATTCCGGGCACGAGAAAAGAACTCTGGAATTACCACGTGACGGCTCAGTCACAATGACATCTCGATCATATCCTTCAGCACACTCTAAACATCTGAGATTTATAGCAGGAGGTAATTCTCGCAGAAGCTTCCGATTCAGCAATTGTTCAAGTTGTCCCGCAGGCCATCGAGGCGTCATCCAGCCTTGGACTTCAAGAGATCGTGCATCGAACGCGTGCAAGATGGTGTCCCAACCATCCTGGTGAAGATCAATCATTTGAGATTCTCCACATCCGTAAATGGCGACGCGCGATTTCGATACGTTCTTCGGGATGGTTCCGGAGATTGCAGGTGTTGGGAGCTGAGATATTAATCGTCATGGAACCACGACGACGATTTGCGGTTCGACGAAACAGAAACCTTAAGGTTGCGGACGAAATTTGCACATCTTCGAGTGGAACTTCGTCTTCATTGAGGCATTCATCGACCATGCGAAACACATCGTCTGAAGTTGAGGTTGATTCCAGAACGATACGTCGACTGCCACCTGGGAGATCGAGTCTTAATTTTTTCAACTCGACATGGACATCATCAGTCGGAAGTGTTTCCAACTGAAAGTCTCGATCCTTGAGTCGATTCAGGTGATACACTTGTCGTGGGATTCGGGGGCCGAGTTGTGTATCCAAAATCATCCAGGCAAAGGCGTTTTCAAGTGGTCTGCGAAGCTTGGTCGGAACAACTGCTGACATTTCGAGCGTCCCGGTCGGTTGGTGAAACGCATAGACAATCTCAAAAGTCTGGCGAACGGAGCGGGCCTGAAGATCTCCCTGGTCATCATGCATCGTGACCGTCCGTACGAAATCATCTGGATAACAACAGAAGTAGTCCATCCCGTTTTCACGTTGAAAATATTCCACAGTGCAATGCTGTCCACGTCCCTGTTCCTTGACGAGCAAGCGTGAGATTTCAGATCCCAAGCTCTCCAGTGCATGTTGGTCGGTGCGCGGCGCAGTGGTGGGCAGGTCATCCCGCTTTCGCCAATGACCTTGATGTTCGATTTGATGGTAAACGAGCCCTTTCTCAAAGACATCAGGAGCATCTAGCCAGACACGCATTGTGCGGTGATAAAGATTTCCGGTCGACAACGTTCTGTCAAGAAGTACGGACTCTCCCAACTCGGTGGCTGCTTCGCGTAATGCTTGTTGACCACGATCACAGGCCAGGTCGAAGACATTTCGAAGAACGTCTTCCACAAATTCTCTGGTTTCTGATGGCCAGAGCCGCAAGAGATTGACCAGATGCTCCGCTTGACGTTGGCCCATGCGAGTCCAGTCAATGCTGTAACAGGGAACCGGGAGTTGAGTAAAAAAACGTTGCAAAAGTTCGTTTGGAACTTGGCGTAATACAGAAGGGAGTGAAAAATGACGAGCCATCGGTCTCCTCTTTTCTTTCAATTGAGATCGGGTTCGCCTTCCATGGATGAGCGCGCAGCAGTCCCGCTGCCAGATAAAAGATTGTGGTGAGGATCAGGCGACTTTCCGCACAGCGAACCGCTGCTCAAGAACACCTGAAACGCACTGAATTCACAGATTAATTAATGGTCAGGTTTCAGCTTGCTGTGCTGGAGACAGCGTTTGATTGCAGACGCTGTTGGTGCATGAACGTTATCGTCATGGCAACATTCCTCATTTCAGTTGTTGACTCCTACAGCGGTCAACATGCGGCCGGACCCCGCCGGAAATGGTACGTGTGAACACTTTCTTGCCTGCAATCCTTAGCCCGACATTGGAAAGTCACATACCACAATAGTAGGTGACAAGTGTTCACTTATATTAGTTTAGCTCACCGAAATGGAAGTGTCAAAGGATTTCACCTGTGGCGCTCAAATTAGTGAAACGTCTGAACATGTTGTGTGAACAGGACATCCGCCAATGTGTCAGTTTAAGTGATAACAAAATTCAAAAATCGCTCCGCCCAAGTCATCGCAAATTGCAAAGCCTAACAATAGGGGGCGTACGCGCTCAGTGTTCATTTCAATTTCATGTTTATCTAAAAAGTACCTCTGATCTTGTGACTGATTCAGAATATCCACGACTTATGAATTCAATGGAATCGGATCAAAATCCTAAAGATCGAATTGGCTCTACGAAACCACCACTACACCTGATTCCACCTGCTGCTGAGATTCTGGAATCAGTCGTCATGGGACTCGGTGCCAAGAAATACGGAGCATATAACTGGAGATCCTCCAAAGTCCGCACGACTGTCTATATCGCTGCCGCCAAACGACATTTAGCACAATGGCTCGATGGCCAGGATGATGATCCGGAAAGCGGCGTCTCGCATTTAGCACATGCGAGGGCCTGTCTCGGAGTCCTGTTAGATGCCATTGCCAATGAAAATGTCATTGATGATCGTCCACTCAAAGGTGCCGCTTCTGCATTGATTCAGAAGCATACGCAGACGACACACAAGTGATCGACCTAGTTGCTGCGGGGGATTTCAATGGTACGGGGATTTAGTTTTTCATGTCCGTGTCGGATGATAATCCGCGCATTCTGGCAACGATCATGTGACTCCACGATTGTCTGCATTGCAAGCCATAGCTGCTCGGCATCATGACCAAAGAAATAGAGCACTGTGTCATTCGGACCTTCCCACCAGGAACGCAGTTCTCCAATCTCATCGATCGCGTCCTCCATTTCCGAAATCATGTCATTAATATCTGAATCATCGTAGACCTCGTCGGGAAGTGTGGTGCCGTCGAGGACGATGGCTAAGCATTCCGCGACTCCGAACTCCAAAGTTTGAATCTCGTTATTACTGGAGTAGCGCAGTAATGAACCAATTGGAGCACCACGAGATTCCAAGACATCGACGATGACAGGTAGACCACATTCTAGATCTTTGAGCCGAATTTCAATATCGACACTTTCGATTCCATAGGTGTCGGACATCGATGAGCCGCCGCCACAAGTTTCTCCCAAGCTCTCTTCCTCGAGGACTTTGTCCAGTGGATCTTCATAACGATCGCCTCGATCCAGAGGCATGATGTATTCCCATAGTGTTGCAGTCACAAAGTGTTTGTCAGGCATTTATGAATTCTTCAATGGAGTTAATCAAAAGGACCGTGAAAGTTTTGACTGAAGGGCTGCGATTGTCAAATCAACCTAAGAGAGTGCCGGAGGAAACCTTCTAAAGATGGTTCAGCCTGGTCATGATACTCCCACTCCACTGGAAGCCGCTCATGAATACGTGCGACGCGGCTGGTCCGTCGTGCCAATTCCGTATAAACAGAAAGGTGCGGTCATTAAAGGCTGGGAGCAGTTCCGTCTGACCGACGAAGATCTGGCGGACTATTTTGACCAGCCTGCTAATATCGGAATCATTCTCGGCGATGCGTCCCGTTGCCTTGTCGATGTTGACCTCGATTGCGCAGAGGCAATCGAGATTGCCAGCAAGTATCTTCCTGCAACGGATTCAAAAACCGGACGGCTTGGTGCGCCTCATTCACATTGGTGGTATTACGCGACGGATGTGGTGACCGGCCAACATCGTGATCCGCAGACCAACGATATGCTCGTTGAACTGCGAGGAAATGGCGCACAAACAGTCGTGGGACCAAGCATTCATCCTGATGATGGAAGTCAGTATGAAGTGCTGCGTGGTGAACCGGCGTGTGTTCCCGCACCAATGTTGACTGCCTGTGTCGATGCGTTGGCCAAACGTGTTATTGAGATGCGGTACGGCAGTGACGGTCCACAAAAGAAATCTGAAACCAAGAATACCAAAACGGCGACGTTGTCGGTTGTCAATGATCGTCCCCAAATAGACTCACTGCAGATTGAGCGACGAGCACTCGCCTATTTAGACAAGATTCCATCCGCCGTCAGCGGTCAAGGTGGTCATAGCACAACATATACAGCTGCGGTTGCTCTGGTGCACGGATTCGAGATCGATCCCGAGCAGGCACTCGCCATGTTACTGGCACACTACAATCCACGTTGTGCGCCACCATGGTCTGAGAAAGAACTGCGACACAAAGTCGAAGATGCAGCTAAGAAATCGCACTCTCGACCACGAGGGTGGTTGCTCGAACACCAATTCGAGTCGCTTGTCGATCCTGGTGTGAACATTCAGACGATTGTCGCTGAAGCGCAGGGAAATCGAGATGACCAGTCAAAGATAATTTTAAAGAATTCAGAGCAAGGAACTTCATCCGACCCAGTTGATCCAGGACCAATTCCTGAAAAGTTGCTTTACATTCCAGGCTTTGTCAATGACGTAATGCAGTTTTCGCTTGAGACCGCTCCATACCCTAATCGTCCGTTGGCGTTTGTGGGAGCGATTGCGCTGCTTGGTACATTGACCGGTCGCAAAGTACGTGAGCCAGGGAATATTCGCACAAACGTTCAGATTCTCGCATTAGCTAGTTCTGGAGTCGGAAAAGACTGGCCACGCAAAGTGAACGCCAATATTCTGCTCCATGCTGGAGAAGCACGTAAATTGGCAGGAAAATCCGCCAGTGGTGAAGGGATTGAAGATCGACTCATTAGACATCCAGTGATCCTCAAGCAAGATGACGAGATCGATGCGTTGTTTGAGAATATGAAAGACAACAAAGAAGTTCGCTATCGCAATCAATTCGGTATGCTACTGGAACTGTATGGTGAAGCAGGCGGCTGGAGATCGATCCGAGACAAGGCGGGATGTGAGAGTGGATTGATTCATCAACCTCATCTCGTCCTATTCGGAACCACGACTCCTGGGGAATTCTACGATTCACTCTCCGGAAAGATGTTGAACAAAGGGTTGCTGGCCCGGATTATCTCGGTTGAAGCAGGTCAACGAGGCAACCGTCGTCGAGCAAACTGGACAAGCCCTCCAGAGAACATTATTGATACGGCTCGATCCTGGTCGGAATTTCGGCCGCCAGGTTGGGGAAACCTGAGTGAAGAGTCCTCTGGCGAAGCGACGCCTTTGATCGTTCCCATCACCCAACAAGCTCTACGTCAATTGGATTGCTTCGCCGACGAGTGCGATTCCACATACCGAGCGGCTGCAAAATTACCGAATGAGCCTGTGATGGCAATCTGGGCGCGAGCCATCGAAAAGACCACGCAACTTGCTCTGATCTATGCCTGTTCACAGCATGGCATCAAGCCCGTGATTGAGCCAGAGGCAATCGACTGGGCCAGTGCGTTTATTCGACACACAATCCAGAGAACAATATTTGTTCTCGGAAAACGCTTTCATGAAAGCGATTTTGAGCAGAAATGCAAACAAGTCCTCGAAACATTAACCGACTGGTATCAACAACATGGATGTGATTGGATGCCATTTCGGGACATCTCCAGAAAACATCGCTGGCCACGACGCGAACATGATGCGGTCCGCGAGACGTTAGTTGATCAAGAGTTGATTGAGACCGACACATTAAAGACAGCTGGTCGTCCCAGGCTTGTCTATCGGTTGCTCACAAAGGAAGATAATTGAGGTTCGAGTTTCAGACTGGACAGATACTTTTGTCCAAAACAGGTGCGCAGAGTTTTGATTGGACACGAGGCTTTTGTCCTCGGACAAAAGCAGATTCAGTTGGACAAAAATTGGTTGCCGTAAATCGTGGTGAGTCAGAGAGTAAGAATGTTTTTAATTAAGAAACAACCCCTTTTGTCCTTATGTCCACACCCTCACGCGAGAGACACCTACGTACACCCGCGCGTGTCTAAGCGGGACAAAAGGACAAAAGTGAAGTCAGAGTATTTCGTTTGGAGACATTCATGGTCGACACCAGGAGATACGTTCCGCAAAATCCTTTTGAAAGTCTCCGCGCCAGCGACTGACGGAGAGACGAGGATCATTTCCCATCTGGTAACGATCTCGATACCAGCCCGTTGACGATTTGATGTACTCGCCTCCCCAGCCTGGTTGCTTAGGATGGGAAGGATCGTTGCCTCCCAGCGGGAGGAAGAAGAACCAAGAGGGCGTGTCACCTTCCTTCATGCAACTGTGACGATTCGGAGCCGTCCATGTTTTTGTTGGATAGAGTTGGCCAAGTGGACCAGTGCTACGAATATGTTTCTCGATCCAGTCTCGACTGGTCAGTGATTCATCGCCTGTGAGATACATCCCCCGAAACGAGGCTTCGCGTTTGTCATGCTGAGGACGAGCATCGCTGAGAATATAAAACATTCCTGGGAACTCGGACCTCATCCAGTCCGCAATTCCGTCCTGATCAGCAATATCAAAGACCCGGAATCGTTTTACGAATTCCGCCAGACCAGCATCACCGCGATCATGTTTAATCCGCCACAGAGCTTGAGCGAAATCAGTTTGACCACCCCAGATAGAAATGTTCAAAGGATGTTCGGGGGATCCGGCATCAATACGCTCAACTAACCACTTCGAACCTTCCGTGTCATGCTTGGCACCAATGTGATCGCGACCACGGTTTGGGTTTCCGGTTTTGATCAGCCGCAGCAAGGAATCGGTCTCTGGCCAGTTATTTTCATGATTCAAGAGGTTCTGACGAACTTGTCCGTACGCATTTACAATTTGCCGAATGAGATCGGGACGGGTTGTGGCAACTTTGAGCTCACCCGGTGTCCCTGATGCAGTTGCAACCAGTCCCTCGATCTCAAATTGGTTCGCGTAGACCATCAACCGAATCATCGATTGCTGATCATCAGGATCACCGCCGATGTCAGTCAAAATGCACAGCCGAGGACGTTCTTCAGCTTGTAGCGCAGCGTTGGCAACAAGGAACAAGCAGAGAGCGAGAGTCATTCGGTTTGTTTTCATTAAGAATACTCATCACAGGTGAACAGTGAAGTCTGAATCTTTGCAGATCAACGATGGCTCCACCAGCAATTCATTTGAAATTCTGTCGGTACGGTTCAGTTTGGAGATCTCAAGGCTTGTAATGCCAATAACAAACCAACTCCGAACAAGATCGCATACCCAATTTTCCAACTCACTGAAACTCCTGGTTCAAATGAGGCCAGAAAACCAAAGACACAAAATGCGGCGACAGAAATACTGATCGCGGAGATTAGGATTCTCATGACGTTATTCACACTCAATCTCGCAAATAGTTCAGGGGGTGTTCTGAAATTGTCAGGCGTGAATTCAAAACGAATCTCACACGTTTTTTTGTGGGCCACAGTTTTTCCCCACGTTGCGTGGTTGTCGCGACCGCGAGACATTCTTCGACTTGCCAACTGGACGCGACAGGCGGCCAACAGTGGCCACTGGGCGGATGCCCCTGGACCGCCAATGGTTCCTTCCGATCGACGTAAGTCCTTTGATACCATAGGGAACCGCCGCGTTGTCAGACACACTTTCTTTCGTTGGCAGCCGATTCGTAACTCTTGATGAGCACTAAAGATACGAAAATGTGGTCGCAGACAATGAACCGCATGCGTAGACAGTGAGAAATCGTCGGAACTAATCCAGAAGTGTCGACACAACCTCACTCTTTGACGGAACAAGACACCTCCACTGCTGAATATGTGGAGGGGATTTTTACCACTCTCTTTTTTTGAAAGCAGCATCATGCACATTGAAACCTGGTCCATCGACCGACTCCAACCTTACGAAAACAACCCTCGGATTAACGATGGTGCGGTCGACTCCGTGGCGCAATCGATTACAGAATTCGGGTTCCGACAACCGATTGTTGTCGATGATCAGGGAATCGTGATCATCGGTCACACGCGGTTGAAGGCGGCGAAGCAACTGGGACTCTCGGAAGTCCCAGTCCACGTCGCGAAAGGTCTCTCGCCAGAGAAAGTGAAAGCACTTCGGCTGGCTGATAACAAGACTGCGGAATTGGCCGACTGGAACATGGAACTGCTGCCAATCGAACTGGCGGAACTGCAGGAGATGGATTTCGATTTGAACATGCTCGGGTTCGATCAAGATGAACTCGCCAAGTTGCTGAATCCGGAAGGAGAATCAGGATTGTGCGATCCCGAAGATGTTCCGGAGCCTCCAGACGCAGCGATCACTCAACCTGGCGATCTCTGGATCCTGGGTGAGCACCGATTGCTCTGCGGAGACAGTTCCAGTGTGGAAGATTTGGACAGACTGTTGGATGGCCAACCCATTCATCTGGCGAATACCGATCCCCCGTACAACGTGAAAGTCGAACCACGTTCGAACAATGCGATCGCTGCGGGTCTCTCTTCATTCGAGGGAACCAAGCACCATCAGAAGTTGGACCTCGAACGGCATCCGGAAAAGTCACAATCGACTCACAAAAAGTTACGCGCCAAGGATCGCCCACTGGCGAACGATTTCGTGACTGATGAAGAATTCGACAGGTTGCTGGATGCCTGGTTCGGCAACATCGCACGCGTCCTGGTACCGGGACGCGGGTTCTACATCTGGGGCGGCTACGCCAACTGCGCGAACTATCCTCCGTTCCTCAAGAAACATAAGCTGTACTTCTCACAGGCGATCATCTGGGATAAGCAACACCCTGTCCTCACAAGAAAAGATTTCATGGGTGCTCACGAGTGGTGCTTCTACGGTTGGAAAGAAGGTGCCGCTCATGAGTTTTTAGGTCCCACGAACGCGACCGACCTCTGGCACGTTAAGAAGGTGAATCCACAAAGTATGGTGCATCTGACTGAGAAACCGGTCGAACTCGCAGTGCGAGCGATGCAGTATTCGTCGCGAACAGGCGAGAACGTCCTTGATCTGTTTGGTGGTAGCGGATCGACATTGATCGCCGCACAGCAGACTGGTCGTCGAGCATTTCTGGTGGAACTGGATCCGCTTTATTGCGATGTCATTGTTCAGCGCTGGGAGCAGTTCACTGGGGCTAAGGCTGAGGTCAAATCATCCGGTCAGGCAGTAGCGTAAAAGCTCAGAGGGGATTACGCTTAGTAGAGATTTTAGGTTCGCTCTGACTGTTATCGATAGGAGATTAGCATGTGTAGGCTCCGACTGAGTCTTTGATTGCCACCGGCTGAACAGACCTAAACGATCTGGTTTATTGAAAGGCATATTCATGAAGCGTCCGACACTCTATCTGATGGTGATGTTTTGCGTGAACGCGATCCTGTTGGCAACCTCTCAGGCAGAGGCTGGCGATCTGCGGGCAGGAGCATCTGCCGAGGATGTTTCGCCGCAGCAGTTTCCGGTCAGCTTGAGAAGTGGAAAAGCATTGGATGCGAGCGCAATTCACGACCCGCTGCACGCCCGAGCGATCGTATTGGACGACGGCGAGACAACTCTCGCGGTTGCCGTCCTCGATGCACTCGGGGCTCCTCCTGAAATGCTCAACGAAGCAAAGCAGATTGCTGCAGAGAAAACGGGAATCTCCGTGCACCGGATGTTGATCTCATCGACTCATTCTCATTCGACACCCCCGTCCAATCGAACGGAAGGTTCGCCGGGTGATGTGGCATATCGCGAATTGCTGATCAACGGTCTCGCTCAGGCGATTATTGAAGCTTACGAAAAGCGGGAGCCCGCCGCAGTGGGAGTGGCCTCGCACGATCTTCAGGAAGAGGTCTTTAATCGCAGATGGTTTTTGAAGCCAGGAAAGATGCCAGCGAATCCCTTTGGGAAGATGGACATCGTCAAAATGAACCCTGGTACGAATCCAGAAGTTCTTGACCGTCCCGCTGGTCCGACCGATCCAGAGCTGATGATCCTCTCACTTCAAAATGCAAAACGAAAACCATTAGGGATGCTAGCGAATTACGCATTACATTATGTGGGAGGTGTCGCGCCGAGGCATGCTTCGTCGGACTACTTTGGAGAGTTTTCACGGTTGATGCCGAGTCGTTTACGAGCCGCTCCAGAGTTTGTGGCGATGATGTCGAATGGAGCATCAGGAGATATCAATAATATTCCATTTCTTGTCAATCGACCTCCACGAGAGCCTTTCGAGCAGATTGGAATCGTTGCCAGAAAGGCCGCCGATGCAGCCTATTTCGCGTACAAGAAAATCGACTCGCACGACAGCAACATCACGCTAGACATGATCGAGCGAGAAGTTGCACTCAGGTATCGCCGACCGAGTGAAGACGATGTAATTGCTGCCCGCAAGGTTCTTTCAATAACTGATGAGGACAAGATCTCTCAGTTGCCGAAGAAAGCGGAAAGCTATGCAAGACAGACCATCCGGGCACATGAACGTGAAGAAGAGTTCTTAACGGTGACCATCCAGGCGATTCGGATTGGTAATTTCGCGATTGTTGGCATTCCTTTTGAAACGCTGGTTGAGATTGGACTGGAGATCAAAGACAAGAGTCCCTTTTCAAAGACAATGGTCATCGGTTTAGCGAACGGACGACATGGTTACCTGCCACCGCCGGAACAACACCGGCTTGGTGGCTACGAAACCTGGCTCGGGACCAACATTGTCCAAGAAGACGCATCAGTGATCTTGACGGAGAATCTCTTGGAGATGCTGAATGAGTTACAGTCTTCAATGAAAAATGATTGAGAACGAATCGTATCGACCACGGATTGTTCTCAATTCGGTATGACAAAGACCTACTTCTTAAGTTGAAATTGACCTTTGTCGACTTTGGCGAATCTCGCCTCCTTCCCTTTGTTTTTGATTTCCCGAGTGATCGCGGAATAGAGCGTCGCCCAAGGCGTCTTACCGCCTGGGCTAGACCAGTACCCTTTGGAAGCCATCGCCTCGATCATCTGTTTGGTGGTCATCGGTTCCTTACTCTCAGTGAGCACCTTGACCGCCGCATCGAGTTGGCTCATTGAACCATCCGTGGAGGGTTGCTTTCTGGTGTTTGTGGTCTTCTTCGTCGTGGAGGCTTTCTTCTTCGCCATGGTGGAATTTCCTTCATCAAGAGGTTGAAAAGAAAGGACTTCGACCGACACGATCGGGGTCCAGGAGGTTTCGATGTAACGAGTCGCTCGAAAATTACGGGGTTGTCCGTTGCGACCGATGAACTCGACATTACGTTGTGGTTGGTCAATCCGGACGCGAGCGCGGCAGGCATTGACCATCAACAGTGTGCCAGTGATCCCCAATTCAGGTTGCCGGAACCGCGTGCCAGGTTTGAGTTGGTGCAGAGGTTTTCTCATCCCCATGTCTCCGTCTGATGCTTTCAAGACAGGACATCAGTTACCTCGATCGCTGCAAAGCATCCAGCAACATCTCCCTCATTTATCCAGGATTCTGAAACTCAACCCATGTCCTCCGAAGCTCCCTTAAACCCGAATGCCCTGACACCGGAACAACTAGCGATGCTGCTTTCAAAAGGGAGTGCCAACCGCTGGCGGATCACAGCTCAAGAGATCGTTCAAGACATGGAGTCCGGTCTCCCTACGAACTCTGATGGGACTCTGAATCTCATGACTTACTCAGCTTGGCTCATTCAACAACGTGGACGTGGCAAGTAGTCTCAATTGAAAGAACAACTGTGGCCAACGATCCACTCCGCATGAAGAAAGCCGATGCTTGTCGCGCGTTGAACTCCACCCCACTGGGGACGGTGACCAACGTGCGGCAGTTGGAACGCTATGCGCAAGCGGGTGGTTGGCCGGTCAGTGACGGTAAGACGATCAACTTGATACGTCTCACCGCCTGGCTGGCTCATGAACGTCATCATCCTCGCGAAAAACAGTCCTATGAGGACCATAAAGGTCGCATGGGACAGAAAGCCCGTCAGCAGAGTGCAGATGGACGTGACATCGGTGAGCTCCCGGTCATTGAGAACCCACAACGTCGTTTGCAGGCCGCTGCGAACTTCCAGTACTTCTGCGAAGTCTACTTTCCACAGTCATTTCATCTGGCGTGGTCAGAAGACCATCTGAAAGTGATTCGCAAGATTGAAAAGGCCGTCTTGGAAGGTGGTCTGTTTGCAATGGCGATGCCGCGCGGAAGTGGCAAGACGACCCTCTGTGAATGTGCTTGTATCTGGGCCATCTTGAACGGTCATTGTGAGTTTGTGTGTCTGATCGGTTCTGATGAAGGGCATGCCATGGACATGCTGGAGTCAATCAAAACCGAACTCGACGCCAACGATCTGCTCCTGGTTGACTATCCTGAGATCTGTTTTCCGATTCAGGCGTTGGAAGGGATTGCGAATCGCTGCAATGGCCAGTTGTACCAGGGAGAACGGACACACATTGGTTGGACTGCGAAGCAGATTGTGCTGCCGACACTCTTTCCAACTGGCTGGAATGAGAATGATCTGACCAGCCCGTTTGTGCATAATGATGGTCGCTCAGTTGGGAGCGGAGCGTTAATCAAAGTCGCCGGACTGACCGGCCGTATTCGGGGAATGAAGTTTAAACGACCTGATGGGAAGAGTGTGCGACCTTCCCTCGTGGTGCTGGACGATCCCCAGACAGACGAGTCGGCGCGTTCGATTTCACAATGTCAGCAACGGGAAAGCATCCTGGCCGGTGCGGTTCTCGGTTTAGCGGGACCGGGTAAGAAAATCTCCGGGATTATGCCTTGTACAGTCATTCGTCCGGGTGACATGGCTGATCGAATTCTCAACCGAGACAAACATCCGCAGTGGCAAGGTGAGCGGACTAAAATGGTCTATGCGTTCCCAACCAACACCGCACTGTGGGACCGCTACGCAGAGATCCGTGCCGAAGGGTTACGCAACGAAGATAGTGGGAAAGCAGCGACCGATCACTATCGAGAGCATTATGAAAAGATGAACGTTGGCGCCGAGATCGCCTGGGAAGAACGGTTTAACCATGATGAACTCTCCGCGATTCAGCATGCGATTAATCTGAAACTCCAGGACGAAGCGGCGTTCTGGGCAGAATACCAGAACGAACCACTCCCTTTGGATGCTCCTGATGAAGATGAGCTGACCGCTGATCAGATCGCTGAGAAAACTAATGGACTCCCCAATGGCAAGATTCCGCTCGGTTGCCAGCACCTGACAATGTTCATCGATGTTCAACAGAAGTTGCTGTTTTATGTGGTGACTGCCTGGAGCGATGATTTCAGTGGAGCGGTGGTGGACTATGGAGCCTATCCCGACCCAAAACGCTGGTACTTCACGTTACGGGATGTGACCAACACGTTAACACTCGTCGCTCCCGGAACAGGACTGGAAGGTGCGATCTATGCTGGACTACAGACACTCACCTCCCAGTTGCTGGAACGGGAATGGCAACGGGAGGACGGTGCGATGATGAAAATTGATCGTTGTCTGATCGATGCCAACTGGGGATCATCCACTGATATCGTTTATCAGTTCTGTCGGCAATCGCCCCATGCTGCGATTCTGCTGCCGAGTCACGGGCGGTTCGTGGGAGCCTCGAGTCTTCCGATGAACCAATATCAGCGGAAACCAGGAGATCGAGTTGGTCTGAATTGGCGAATCCCGAGTGTCATGGGGAAAAGAGCAGTTCGTCATGTCTCTTATGATACGAACTATTGGAAGTCGTTTATTAACGCCCGACTTTCCGTTGCCACGGGTGATAAAGGAGCGTTGACACTCTTTGGCAAGAAGGCAGAACGCCACCGACTTTTCGCCGAACACCTCACTGCAGAGTACCGTGTTCGCACACACGGACGTGGACGAACTGTTGATGAATGGAAAGCTCGTCCCAATCAGCCTGACAACCACTGGCTCGATGGAATCGTGGGTTGTGCGGTGGCGGCATCGATTCAGGGTGTGAACCTGTTTGGTAATGAGACTCAGGCAATGAAAACAGGTCAACGGCTCAAGCTGTCAGAAATTAGGCGTTTGCGAAGATAAAGAAATAGTGCCATTCGTGTGCCGGACCGGAGCAGAAATACAAACAAAGTGTTCTTTTCGACTTTATTTCATCCAAGTTCAATCATCGAAATGGTTACTATCGACCTCGATCCTACGAATAAAATCGATCGTCCATTTCGATCGCTGAGTACTGCGAGCCAGAGACGCTATTACACTCATCACTCGGTCTCGGACATCGATTTCATCATAGCGTTCCAGAACAGCGGTCTGTCGGCAATCGCTTCAGCTTCGTCGATGATATCTAAAATGTGAGTACGGGAATGAGAGTCACTTTCTCCGAGTTGTTCAGCCAGATATTGATATTCCAATTTCATCCGATGAAAATCCCCGATTACCTTGGTAAATTCTTTGGGATGAGAGTTTTCGACTTCAACCAATGCGTCGATTGCGGACTGATAATGTTTGAACGACTTATTCGAATCACCGTCATGTGCATCCACTCTCGCAAGAAACAGATGTTTTCTCACCTGTTGTAGCGCGTCGGTTTGTTCCAATCGGCATCGTATGGTCCAGTAATCAAGTGCCAGCGATTCTCGGGCTGCCTCCAGAACTAGCCGAGTTTCCTCATGCAATTCAATTTCATCCGTTCTGTCGATGAGATCATCCAACCGGGAAGGAAATAAAGCCGCAATCGGAAGTTCTGTGTCAGTGAATTCATCAAATTGTCGTTCTGCTTCCTTCCACGCCAGACGTGATTGTTTCCAAAATCCTGCTTCCGACATCGCCTGTGCATATCTTGCCTGCACGTAAGCGGGGCGTGAGAATGGAAGCAGGACCGACATCTTCAGGTCCCATTGTGGCAATTTATTGTCTTCAATCGTTTCAAGACACATCTCTGCGAGACATTTAGCAACAATCCAGCTATCGACGTCGTATTCGGGCGAAGCAACATCGGACAGTTCCACAACTGTTTCAATCTTTTGATGTAGTTCGTGGTCATTTGAAAACAATTTGCGAAATTCATCACGTTCGTCAGATCGACCAATTCTGCGTCCTATAAAGTTGCCAAGCAGACACTTTAGTTCGATTGATTTCGGATTTTTTTCGATTCCCTCGATGAGAATTTCAATGCCGTGTCGAGTCCAGTTGTATCGCGTTTGAAATCCGTCAAAAACAGGAGGGACATTGAAACCTATTTGATGCGCGCGGCGCATCCATGCCTGTGGTGTTTCAGGAATGCGACTCGTTGTGTGTTCGTACATTTCACAGGATGCTGCAAATCGATGCCGATTGAAGAAGTCTCTTCCCATTGCCTCTTCCACATTTGCCAAAGCAAAGCGAACCGATTCTTTGTCGAAGCTCTCAATTTCAGGTGCTTTGAATAGAATGGTGACGTTCCGTCCGCGCCGGTCGACGTCAACATTGGCTAGCGATCGCTCCATAATCTGTTGCAATATTTTGATCCGTTCTTCAATCGTTGGTCCGTTCGAATTGCTGAAAGAAATCGAGTCAAAAGCCATCGAAGTCAGATGACTAAATGCGGCTAACCGATTCACCGACTGTTCGATTGCCTGGCCAGCTGAAGCTTTTCTGTTTTCAATCATGTTGTCGAAATCGATTTTGAAATTGCCAGCGTTGCGAGATGTGTCGAATCGCAGCGAGACATTTGCATCCAACTTTTCTGTCGTCCCCAGTGAAGCATGTAAACCGGTTAGCGAATCTCCATCAAGTTGTAATGGTTCGAGAATCGGATTACTGAGCCTCAACAACGATTGGAGATGCTCGTGATCTTGGGGGTTCTGCACGTCAACAATTGCGACAATGCCATCATCTGAAGGTGGAAACGTTTCGGAGATCGTTGCGTCGTGAGACGCCAACAGCGATGTCATGTGTGCCACGGATTGAGTGACGACCAGTTCGTCGTCGGACTCATAGACATATTCGAACGCTTGGGGTCTGATGTTCAAATGCTGCGCACCGACTCCCAGGTAAATTCCTTCATGATCTGCTTGAAGGATCACTTCGAGTTTTCCGTCCACAACCAAATTCTTCAGTAAATCGACACTGCGAGTTTCTCCTGCTTCATGAATAGGAATTTCGCGTGAAAGCTTCAAACGCTGCTTAACATAGGATCGCGTCTTGAATGAAATAGGTTGGCTTTGCATGCCCGATACAGGATTTCGCAACATGATCGTCGCAGTTGAGAATTCGTCTTCGACAAAGTAGGTGGCAAATACATTCAAATAAAACTCCAAAATCAATTGGTCGTCTGCGAGGTCCGCCTCGTCGATTTGATCCAACTCAAATATCGCTGACGCTTTCGTTTGCCCCTCGATGTATCCGCGGTCATCATAAATATCGCCCACAACAAGTCCTTCATCTGCAGGCGTGCCATCTCGATTGGTGAATTTGAGTTTAGACTCGATTCGACGCAGTGGAAAGAAGCATCCAGCAGGGACTCGAAAACAGTCTTTTGATCCAATTTTGATCGGTGTGACCACAAATGTGGGTGTCGGTTCTCCCGGCACAGATGATCGATTCCAGAGTTCAATAATCTTTGTCAAATCATCAAGCTCGGAAAACTTTGCAATCAAAGCCCACTCAATCTCCGCTGGATAGTGACTCGTGCTCTGTTCCCCGGTTGCACCACTGCAAATGACAGCGATCTCCTTAATGTCCATTTCAGTGAGGCGTTTAAATGAGAATTGTTCAGGCAGGAACAATCCAACTGGCAGAGATCTAGCCAACTCGTGGTTGATCATCTGAGTCGGTCGAATCAAACAAGCGGCAAAAGCGGACTCTGCTGGATACCCAAGGATGGTAGAGCCGAGTCTCGGTGGCAGTGGTTCTTTGAAATCCCAAAATCTCATTCCGCTGAAGAAGATGCTGCTAATGCATATAAAGGCACATAGCATGATAAATACGGGCCATTTTCTTGAGCGCATGGTGTCTCTCGAATTCATAGGAATTACGGATGAACCACTAATGTCACCTAATGACGTACTGCACGCCTTGGTCATAACATTACGAATCGGGAACGGTTGTGATTAACGTGCGGCGTCTGAGTGGACGAATTGATACGAATACAGATCGCCGTCGATGACCTCGAAGATGAGACGCACAGGTTTGCCTGAAAGCGAGCTGAGGTCCGTATTATCACCCCAGACAACCGTTCGTTCGACCGAATCACCGAACTCTTCGCTGCAGTCGTCCAGTCCGAATCCGTCGATCGATTTGCCATCGGCAGTTTGGATGCCAACACGGATGCTGCCGACGGCAGAAGTCGCAAAGTTTAGACGCAACTTGTCGCCTCCAAACCGAATTGGTTTTGTGGTCATCGTGCCACCTTTCCACTTGCCGTGAATGGAAACAAACCCATCCAGCCGCAACGTGTAACGTCGCAGTGCATTGCTGTCTCCCGTCCACCCGCCTTCGCTGGCATAAAAGGAGAGTTCATTTGCCGCACCCGGCAAGGAGGATTCTGTTTCGACCACATGCCAAGCCACGTAGTTCTGACCGTACTGCCATGTTTCAGGGCGTTGGATTCCAGGGCGGATAAACGCTTCGTTCCAGCGTTCGAAATGAACTCCATCACGACTTGCCATCACGAGTGCTTCAGTGAGCGATGTACCGTAGCGAAGATGAGCCTTTGAACGCATTTCCCGATGTTGCAATTGCGGCAAATCCCGCATCGAAGGAGACCAGCCACGTTCGACATAACGCGTCGGTAGACCGATCAAAATATGAGGAGCTCGGAAATACGGAGCGACCTGGTTTGTGTAAATATGCTCCGCCGGTGAATCTTCGTAGATCAAGTCTGCCTCGTTTCCCCAGGACAGAAAGTCCTTCGACGTGGCTGTTCGCACGGCGCGATATCCCGCCGGTTTCCAGACCTTGCCTGTCGTCGTCCCTTTTGTGAACGTTCGGAAGTACGCTCTGTAGATTTTCGCGGTAGGATCCCAGAAGGCGAGGTTCTGTGAATCGAACGCCCCCTCAGTCACGACTGGCTCTTTTTGCATCAACGACCAATGGATTCCATCTGCTGATTTGAATGCGAATAGCCCTCCCTCTTTCGCTGTACCCGCCAGTGCTTTGAATCGAGCATTTGGAGCACAATCAGGGTTCGTATCGAGAAATGGAGCAAAATTGTGAACACCGACTCCGTCCCAGACGATATTGTTTTCCTTTGAGCTGTTGTACTCGAAGAGTCCGAGGTTCGGCTTATGAAACTTGATGCCATCTTTGCTTTCGGCATAGCAGAAAACCTGTTTCCCCACGACCAGCCGGTCGTTTTTCACCCCCAACGCCGAGCCACGGTAATACATGCGGTAAAGATCACCATCTCTGATGACCGTGTGATATCCACTCCCAGCGCCTTCCCAGGGTGCGTCATGGATGATGGCAGTTTCACGAGGGACTGGATGATGCAGTTTGCGATCAACGCCATCGAGTTTGCCGATCAACATTGCATCGACAAACAGTTCTCGTCGTGAGTCAATATTGACAACATCGTTAGCCCAGACTGCAGACGAAAGAGTGAGGACAATTACTGAGAGAAAAATTGTCGTTGTAGAAAATAGAAGCTTCATGATCACCAACTTCGAATTTGTTTGCTGCGAATTCATGCCAGATTAAAACTATGCAATCATTGAGATCGGTCGTCAACCAGCAGACCTCCTGTTCTCAACAACCAATCGGAGCGAAGGCAAATAGTCACAATTGTTGAAGCCAAGATCACAGTCTTGTGATTCACGTGATCGCGACCTGGGACACATTTTCATTCATTACAGCTTACGCTAGTCACCGACCGAAGCGACTTACATGAGTTCAGACCGACCTTTTTAATGAAATGCAGTGCCTCGAAAAGTGATTATCGATGAAAACATAAGAGCACTCTACTCAACCAGATTTCCATCAATAATTCTGGCCAATATTTCCTTTGTGTGTTGCAATGGCTCATCTGCATTCGAGTAATAGCGATTCCATTGCCGAGGAAACAGAATCGCCTTTCCACCATCGTTCTCAAACTCTTCACAATGTCGTTCGTGATCATCAATCAGAATCCGGTTTCGACCAGCAAGTAATCGTTTATTTGGTGTGAGAATATAGCGACGAAATCTCTCACCAAACATCAACTTCAGAGCTTCCAGTTTCCCTTTCAGTGAATCGGAGTTTCGTGCTGGTGAAGATAAGATGTACCACTCGCTGGAGTTTCTCTCCACGAGGTCAACGAGCTCGCGGCTCCAGGGATATTCTGGCATCTCATTCCAGAAGGCATAACCGTGATGGCCAATCCTTTCCCACATCTCATCCTCAGTCATGCCGATTTGTGGAGCAATGTTGCGAACACCTGGTGCCAGCTGATCCTTGATATCGGGGATATTCAGAACTTTTCCAAATGCAGCCACAAAGTCAAACAAGACTCCGTCCATATCAAGGTAAATGATTGGTTTTACGTTCATGATGAAGCTTTTTGGACGCTCTTGGTCTAGGCAGTTTTTGATGAATTGACAATGTGAAGAGTAGGAATGTATGCCAACCCCATGACGGCATTCACTCAATGTCTTGATGCATGGGGAAATTAAACATCGCTTGCAATTCCGAAGTCAGAATTGACGATTTCTCGACACGGTAAAAAACAATTTCATAAAATTCTTTGAATTTCACCGCCCAATGCGACTCAAATCGCAAAGCCTAATAATAGAGGGTTAGTAAATTGTAATACATCATGCCAGACAATCTTGAAGAATCGATCCGTGACAACGCTGCTGGCCCTGCTGAGGCACATGGCGATTCAGGGGGCATGAAACAGCACTCTCTCAAAGATCAGATTGAAGTGGATCGCTATCTCGCTTCGAAACGAGCCATGCGGAAAAAACGGCGTGGCGTTCGTCTTTCTCAAATCACACCTCCCGGAGCTCAGTAAGCTCCGTGTAGATTCTTTTCTTGTAAAGTGAGTTGGCATTGCTCCGCTGGCGACGTCAAAAACCGAAGTCCTCAGAGAAGGTCTCGTCACCCTCAATGTTTCAGACATTGCGGTTGATGAAGGCCCGTTACGACGCGGCAGCGACAACTAATGAGAACCGTCGACACTGGCAACATGCCGATGATCTCTCCGCGAATGCTGCCAACAGTCCAGATGTTCGTAAACTGCTCCGCAATCGTTGCCGTTACGAAATTGCGAATAACAGTTATGCCAGAGGGTTGGTCCTCACACTGGCCAACGATGTCGTCGGAACAGGACCTCGACTGCAGATGCTCACAGAGAGCACGGACGCCAACCGCAGGCTTGAACAGGAGTTTGCCAACTGGGCGCGGACTGTCCGGCTGGCTGAAAAACTTCGCACGCTCCGCATGGCACGTGTGGCTGATGGTGAAGCGTTCGCCATTTTAACCAACAACCCGGTACTCCCAGGTCAGGTCAAACTCGACCTCAAACTGGTCGAAGCGGATCAGGTCACGTCACCAAACCTGAAAACAATTCGCGACAACGAAGTCGACGGCATCAAACTCGATGAGTTCGGGAACCCGCTCGAATATCATGTGATCAAAGAACATCCTGGCAGTCTATTTGGTAGCCTGAACCTGAAATTTGATCGTGTTCCTGCCGACGACATGATCCACTACTTCCGGACGGACCGACCAGGTCAGGCACGTGGAATTCCGGATATCACCCCTGCATTGCCGCTATTCGCTCATTTACGGCGTTACACCTTGGCGGTCATTACGGCTGCTGAAATTGCCGCACTCCCGGGCGGGATTCTGTACACCGATGCCCCTGCTAACGGAGAAGCCGAAGAGGTAGAACCACTCGATTCGTTCGAGCTCGAACGAGGCATGTTAATGACCATGCCAGGCGGCTGGAAAATGAATCAGCTCCAGGCACAATTTCCGACGACAACATATGGAGAGTTTAAACGCGAAGTCCTGGGTGAAATTGGAAGATGCTTGCTCGTGCCGGTCAATGTTTTAACCGGGGATTCATCGAGACACAACTACGCTTCCGGTCGTCTCGATCATCAGACCTATTTCAAGTCGATCCGTGTTGAGCAATCGCATCTCGAAACCGTGGTGATGGATCGGATTCTGGCTGCCTGGTTCCACGAAGCAAAGCACATTGAAAATCTGATTCCCGCGAATATGGGAATCGAGGGATTGAGGCTGCGTAGCTGGATGTGGGACGGAACTTCGCATGTCGATCCACTCAAAGAGGCCAATGCTCAATCAGTTCGACTCGCCTCGTTCACCACCACATTGGCGGATGAATACGCTCGCATGGGGCTCGATTGGGAAACTCAACTCCGACAGCGTGCCAAGGAACAAGCCTTGATGCAGGAATTGGGACTGAATGAAGTCGATGCAGAGTCTTCAAACTCTTTCGACGACGAAGAAGAACACGACGAGAACGATGACACCAACAATGAGGAGTCGCTGAAACACAATGCCGCCGCCTAACGAGCCTGAAACATCTTCTACGAACCCTCGGAAACCAGACACTTGGTTCGTCCCGACCAGCTTCCGAATTCTGGAAGCACAGGGACCGAGTGACTTCCAATTGCTCGAAGCGGCGGCTGACGCGGACGATGCCAAACAGCTTCGTAAGTTCAAGATGACCGCCTATACCGGTGGAAAACTCCTCCTGGCGGGTTATACCTATCCGGTGGTGGTCGATCTCTCCGGAATCCGCGTGACTGCCAAAAGTCGTCCCATCCTACGTGATCATGATGCGTCCCGCATCGTAGGACATACCGAGACGATTGAGATCAATGCCGGTTCCATTCGACTCTCTGGTGCGATCTCGGGATCGAACGAACATGCTCGTGAGGTGACCGACTCCGGAGACAACGGGTTCCCCTGGCAATCGTCCATTGGAGCCATTGCACAACGGATGGTGTTCGTTGACCGCGGGGAATCGGTCGAAGTCAACGGACGGAAGTTCTCCGGTCCACTCTATGTCGCCCGCCAATCCTCACTGCGGGAAGTCAGCTTCGTGGCGCTCGGAGCGGATGACCAGACGATTGCGAAGCTGATTGCAGCCCGTGGTCACGACCTTTCTGAAACCAATTCACCTTCTGCTTTATTGAAAGCTCTCCCCATGAATTTTGAAACGTGGCTGCAAGCCAAAGGGTTTAAACCAGATGAACTCTCCGAGGAACAATCTAGCAGCCTCCAGGCTCTGTTTGATCTGGAGACCAAAGAGCCTGACCCCAAGGAACCGGAATCGAACGCTGATGAAACCGAGACTGTGACCAGCGAAACCGTCACCGCCACAGGTGAGACGGGCATGGTCTCAGTCATCGACGCAACCACTAACATGATCAAAGATCTCCGGGATAAAGTGGTCGCCGAACGTCGACGTATCGCCAAGATCAGCGACATCTGCAAAGGCGACTTTCCGGAGATTGAAGCGAAGGCCGTTGCCGAAGGCTGGGACACCAACAAGACTGAACTCACAATCCTACGGGAATCCCGTCCTAAAGCTCCGGCCATTCATGGTGCTCCACCTGTCGCCTCGGCTCGTGTGCTGGAAGCAGCTGTTTGGATGTCCGCTCATATTGCGGAACCGCAATGTCTGCGTGAATTCGGTGAGCAGACTCTCGAAGCGGCTCATCCCCTGCGTCAGATTGGCTTGCGAGAACTGGTGGCCGAGTGTGCACGATTGGAAGGCCACGATGTTCCCCGTGTGTTCGGAGACGGACGTGCGGTGATCAATGCCGGATTCTCTACGATCGCGCTGCCAGGGATTCTGGAAAGCGTGATGAACCGGACGATGATGGCTGCTTATGAAGCCTCACCGATTGCAGCCTTACAACTTTGTGCGGTCGGTTCGGTGAGTGATTTCAAAGAAGTGAGCCGTTATCGATTGCTGGGAACCGGTGGATTCGAGAAGGTCTCTCCGACTGGCGAGCTCAAGCATGGATCTGTCGACGAACAAAAATTTGGCAATAAGGCTGATACTTACGGCCAGATGCTGATTCTGGATCGTCGGGACATCGTCAATGATGACCTCGATGCGTTTCTGGATCTGCCACGTCAAATGGGACGCAGTGGAGCGGAGTCGATCGATGATCTCTTCTTTACCCTGTTCCTTTCCAACCCGGGGAACTTCTTCAAAGCTGGAAACAACAACTATCTCGAAGGTGCTGAAACAGCATTCGGTCCTGATTCGCTGACCACGGCTAAGACTCTGTTCCGTAAACAGAAAGCTGGTCCTGGCAGTAAAGCGAAGGACCAGAAGCCGATCAACGTCCGGCCGAAATACCTTGTCGTTCCTGTCGAGGTTGAGACCGATGCCGAACTGTTGATGGGTTCCTCGCAGTTGATGATCGATGCCTCCGGGACCAAGACCAAGATTCCGGTCGACAACCCGCATCGCAATAAATACGAAGTGGTCTCGATGCCGCATCTGTCCGATTCGTTTTACCCTGGGAACAGTGCCAAGGCATGGTATCTGTTCGCCGATCCAGCTGTGCTCCCTGCTTTTGAGATTGTCTTCTTGAATGGACGGCGGACACCGGTCGTGGAACGGGTTGAAGCTCCACCGAATACGTTGGGGATGGGATTTAGAGCTTATTTGGATGTGGGCTGCCGGGAGCAAGATCCCCGCGGTGCTGTGAAATCCAAAGGTGAGGCGTGAGCCTCACTCTGGAGACTTGACGAGGGTTCTCTTCAGGTCTCGGTTTCTGATCTTCTCGTAATCAATCACTCATTCATTTTTTTGGAGTCGTCATGGCCACACCATTGGTCACATTTGTTCAAGAAGGGAGTGCGATCGACTATACGCCGGTCGCTGATGTTGAAGCGGGTGCGGTCGTTGTGCAAAACGATCTGCTCGGAGTCACCAAACGTTCAATCGTGGCCAACGAGCAAGGAGCGTTGCATGTTGCGGGTGTTTTCGAATTCCCGAAAGCGACAGGTGGTGGTTCTGCGATTGATGTTGGTCTCGAAGTCTATTGGGACGATGCAGAACAGGTTGCCAAGACCGATGATGAAGCGGGCGCCAACAAGAAACTTGGCAAAACCATCGCCGCGGCTGTTGATGCTGATGAGTTTGTCCGTGTCCGTCTGAGTCAGTAATGGCTGATCTCCTGGCGAATGCCGCCTCGTGGTTGGCACAACAACGGACGAAGCATCTGACTCAACAGATTGTCTATCGCCGTGAGACGCTCAGTGTCACAGTTCCTGCCACGGTCGGAAAAACGGAGTTTGAAGTTGATGATGAATTCGGTGTTGTTCAGCGAATTGAGTCACGTGATTTTCTCATTCTGACCAGTGATCTCATCCTCGACGGGACTGTCACAATCCCCGAGCGTGGTGATGTCGTTGAAGAACAGGCGGGAACACAGACGTTGCAGTATGAAGTGAATGCACCCGGCAAAGAACCGTGCTGGCGTTATTCCGACCTCTATCGTCAGACACTCCGTATTCACACCAAAGCAACCGGAACCAGTTAATCAACTATGCCGCTCATTACCGCTGTCGCTGACGCCGTCGTCGCAGAACTGAACTCTAAAACTTTCAGTCTGCCGTTCACTGCCCAGCGTCACTACCAACCCCATTACGAACTCAAAGACCTCAAGTCGCTGCATGTGACCGTGATCCCCAATGGTCTGACAACAGGGAACTTGGGACGAAGAGTACAACAACAAGAGGTGGCGATCGATATCGCAGTGCAACAGAAGCTGACCAAAGAGACTAATGCCGATCTCGATCCGTTGCTGGCACTGGCTGAAGAGATCGCTGAGTCATTTCAGCCTCAACGGCTCACAGCGTATCCATCCGCCATTTGGAGGCAGACCGAGTTCCGTGCGATCTACTCAGCGGAACACCTGCATCAGAATCGTCAGTTCACCAGCGTGATGACGATCACTTTCAAAATCATGACATAGCGCGAGAACCCGATGGTCTCCATCGGCATGAAGCTCAATAAGACGAAGTCGCAGTTTTTCGACCGAGCGAAAGTTCAGAACGCGATCAGTCGCCGCGAACGCAAAGTGCTCTCAAGGTTCGGAGCGTTTGTCCGCTCGGATGCTCGAGCGAGTATTCGTCGTCGTAAACGTCCTTCCAAACCGGGACAAGGACCGACGAACCAGACGGGTCGTCTGAAGAAGAACATCTTCTTCGTTTACAGCCATTCCCGACGATCTGTAATCATCGGACCCACGCTGCTGAATGGCTCGACCAACGCTCCCGAGATTCTGGAGTACGGTGGCGTCACCACGGTGCAAACCGTGAGAACCGTTCGTCAACGCAACGGAAAACGCAAATCAATCCGCGTTGTCAAACGGGTGCATATTGAACCACGTCCTTATATGGGACCTGCGTTCGAGAAAAACAAAGACCAGAAGCTCCCTGGTCTCTGGCAAGACGCCGTCATCGGCGCTGCTTAATTCTTTAAATGATACTTGGACAACTCAATGCCTCACTCTCCCTCAGAGCCTGAAAACTCTGCTCCAAACACGCTGATGCACGCTCTCGGGATGAACGGCCACGGTTATGTTGTGATTCCGAAATGGTTTGTTTCCTTTTTGAGTTTTACCGTTTCTGTCATTTTCGTGGGTGCCATTCTGTGGGCCTGGCAAATGAGCTCGGACGTCAGTGCGATTAAGGCAGAAGTTCGCTCCAGTTCGCAACTGCGGGCCGCAGAACTGGAAGATATTCGCCGTCGCCTCGCTCGTCATGATGAACTCTTTGATCGGTTACGAGGGCTCGAATGAACTGTTCAGACCCTGAGTTTCAACCACTCGATATCGCAGCCTGTTACGGAACCGGGCTGACAGCCAAAACGATCAGTTACGGGACCGCATCCTTCCTCGCTCCGCATAGACTTCGCATTGGCCCTTCCCATGTTGCGGTCCTTTGCCGGTTCCAGGGAAACATGGTCTGGATCGAGTCCACCACGTTGTGTCCGCATCCTTGTGCAATTCTCGGTTACCAACTGGATGGCTGCCAGGCACATCTCCCGGAACAGAGGATTCGAGACTATGTCGCTGCAGGCGGGCGCGTGGATCTCTATCGCCTTTCTCCGATTGATCGACTTTCCGAACCAGAGTCGGAACTACTTACAAAAATCCTGGTCAAACATTTCATTGGCCAGCGGGTCACCTACGACTTGGGTGGAGCGTTGCTCTCCGGAACCCGGCTTTTCAAGCGGACGCAACTGTTGCCGCAGGCCGATTTGAACGAACTCTTCTGTTCGGAACTGGTCGCTGCGGTACTGATGCGGTTGGGACGCATGAATCGGGCGAACCCGACGCAGTTCAACCCCGCGTCACTCCTGCGTCAGCTCGTTCGTCAGGGGACGTATCAGTTTGAGCAACGATTCCGCAGTTGTTGAGGAATGTTTCTGTGCTTGTCCTTTTGTTGTTGTGGAGTATTCGGTTGTCGAAGTTCTTTTTATTCCTGATCTTTCTGCTGACGGTTCCCGCTCTGGTCTTTGCCAGTTCAATTGACCAGGCGGTGGTGTTGGTCAACGGCTGTAGCGGTGTCTGTGTCGATCCAGCAGGACTCGTCATGACCGCGAAACATTGCGATTTACCTGAGACCGTCACCATTCGGTTCAAAGAGAGGACGGTGACAGCTCAACGGATCTATCAATGCCAAGAGACTGAAGGTCCGGTGGTTTATGACTGTGAAGGAGATGGTTATCCATTCCTGAATGTCGCTGCCTCGCCCCCGATGTTGGGAGAGAATGTCTGGACCTACGGCTATCCCCAGTCAAAGCATCAACGCGAACTTCGCTGGACTGCCGGTAAACTTCTGCGTTGGAGTACGTTTGAATATGGCGGCGGTTCGTTCACTGGCAACGTGGTGAAGTGTCGAACTGGCTCTGGATGGAGCGGCGGACCGCTGCTCAACGCGAAAGCCGAAGTCTGTGGATTACTAAATAGTGGCGATCAGCGAACGAGCGTCTTTATCTCATCAGCTGCCGTTCGCGAGGCGTATGCCAAGGCGAAAGACGAACTCCGCACAAAGCCTGAGAAGGAACCAGTCCGAGCAGACGTAAAACCGACGCTCTACGTGTTCGGATCCACCACTTGCCAGCCGTGCCGCAAGTTCAAAGAGGATTTCGGGAATGTGGAATCGTTTTGGAAGGCGATTGAAGCGGCGTTTGTGGTGGAGTTCATCGATGTCGATAACGATCCAGAACTAGCATTCAAGGAGAATGTGACGGAGGTTCCGACATTTTTGGTTCGGGACAGCTTGAGAATTACTGGGTATCAGAATCCGGATGATCTCCTTGTTGCTCTGGGACTCCAACAACAGGTCGCATCAAATCAGGTTGAAGTTCCGCCTGCCGTAACAGAACCAGTCAGTCAACCAACACTCCCTGAAAAACGAGAACCTGAAACTCAGACTTCCACTGTCGAATCCCCATCCATTCTTCAAGCAACGCCATCCAACGACCGTCTTGATCGACTCTCAGGATTGATTCAATCAGCCATCACGGTCTCCACCTGGTTAGGAGTGACAGGAGCAACGGGAGGAACCGCGGGACTGGTACTGGGGGGAATTGCTTGCTGGCGAACACTGCGTCGACGATCTCAGCATCGTCCTGGCCGCGCACCACCTGTCAGTCAACCGACCACCATCACCGTGGAAAATTCTCCTCTGCCACAGGCCATTGTGCCGGAGACACGGTTCACTCCCTATGAACGAGACACCTATGCAGAAGCGTTCTCCTGGGCCGAATCTGAAATGGCCCGTAAATATCCCGGCTCGGTCGGCACGCTGGAATCAATCAAAGGTTTGATTGACCAGTACCTCTCGGCGAAGGGCTACAAGCCCTCAACCAAGAAATCCTAATCCTCTAATCTTGGATCATCCTTCATGTCTCACGATGCTTTTCTGTGGTACAGCGCGAGTGACTGGGGTCGTTTCGGTCTCGCGGTTCCCAACTTCTCCAACGATACCAAGTCCCAGAACGACACGATTCGTTATCTCAACGATGTGCTGGGACGGAACCTGCAAGCCATTCTCTGGCATCCCGATGCGAGGCTACGGACTCCACCCAGTATCAACACGCTGACGCGGATCCATAAACTCTGCACTCGAGCGCGATCGATTCTGGCAGGCCGTGCGGTGCCAGCTTCGACGCTCAATATGGAAGCGGCCCACGCCCTACCTGCTCCCGAGGAGTTCCTGGTTTATCCGACTCCGTATTTCAAAGTCCGCAACCAGTGGCTGAAGCAATACGCCGGCTTGATGCTCCTTTCTCTGACGGAAGCGATGCAACATCAGGAAAATGCTCGCCCACTGGAAATCAGTGAAGCGTTTGCGGGGTTGATTGGCCAGTACGTGCAGCGTGTTTATCGCTTGATGGCGACTGAACTGTTTCGAGTTCCGCTCGAAGAAGCCTCGAAACCAGACTTCACGCTGACTGATCAGCAACTCGCTGGATACAACCCAGCCGCCTGGTTCACCAGCACCGAACTCCTGGATACCGTCCCTCCGATTGATGACTGGCCAACCGAGGATGACCTCGAAGTCCTGACTAACGGGATTCCGATCAGTCATCTTCCCGTACTGGGACGTTGGCCATCTGGACCACTCCCAACAACCGACAACGTGTCGATGAATGCGGTCCCTGGTGAATCGTTTGCACCAGCTCCGGGAGCGTAGTGAATTCACGAAATGTATGAATATCGTGCCAAGATTGTCCGGTTGATTGATGGGGACACGGTGGTTGCCGATGTGCAGCTTGGCTTCCACGTCTCCCTCCGGACCACGTTTCGCCTGTTCGGGATCGATGCTCCCGAAACTCGCGGTGTCGAACGTCCCGATGGCCTCGCTGCGACCGAGTATCTCAAGCGATTCATCTCCAAACTGACCGACGGCAGCAACGAACTAACGATTCGCACGCAGAAAGACCGGACGGGCAAGTACGGTCGCTATCTCGCCGAGCTGTGGGTTGGCGACATCAACCTCAACGAAGCTCTGGTCGCTGCCGGACACGCTGCGATTGCTCACTATTAATACTGTAAGGATTTCACATGGGAATTCGACTTGGTCTGGAAGCCAAGCTGTATCACAATACTGCCGACTTCACGGGCACGATGGAGGAGATGAAGAATGTCAAAGATTTGACACTCAACATCGAAGCGGGGGAAGCGGACGCGACCACACGTGGAAACAATGGTTGGCGTGCGACGCTGGCAACTCTCAAAGATGGCTCGATTGAATTCGAGATGGTGTGGGACACTGCGGATGCCGCATTCAACGCTGTGCGAACGGCGTTCTTTTCCAGATCAGCAATCGGGTTCGCGATTCTGGATGGTGATATCGCTGATACCGGAACTCAGGGATTGAAGGCGGCGATGGCGATTACAAACTTTAGTCGCAACGAACCGTTGGAAGAAGCGATTACGGTCAGTGTGACGGCGAAGCCAACCTACAGCGATAATCCTCCAGAATGGATGGTGGTCTGATTATGAAATCGTTTACTGATGCCAAAGGAAACACCTGGACCATCGAGGTCAACGTCACCACGTTGCAGCGGGTCAAAGGTTTAACGGGCATTAATCTCACCAATTTGATCGATGCCAAAGGAGACACATTTACCAAAGTCGTCGAAGATGTGTTTGTCATGTTCGATGTCCTGACCGCATTGGTTCGACCACAGCTAGACGCACAAGGGATGACGACTGAGCAGTTTGGGGAATCACTCGATGAAACTTCTCTGGAAGCTGCAGTGCACGCGCTGATTGAAGCGGTGATCGATTTTTTCCGGGAAGGGAAGCGGACGCTGCTGAAGCGAGCGTTCACGAAAGTGAAGACAGCGGCCGAACGTCGTCAGTCGACAAACATCGACAAAGCGATGCAGGCAGTGGAGAGTCCGGAGTTCGATCAGGCGATCGAAAACGCCCTGCAGTCGACGTCTGGAAACTGATTTTCGAGTTGGCGGGCATTGTCGGTGTCGATCCCGCATTGCTGACGTTACGGCAACTCTGCTGGATGGTTGATGCGGCGAGTCACGATCGCTGGAACCATACCGCTTCCCTGATGGCATTGATCTCCAATTGTCACCGCGATCCCAAGAAATCACGACCAGCGAGACCGAAAGATTTTCATCCGCATACGCAGCCGCCGCCTAACCGTTCTCCTGAAGCCAAGCCGCGTGTCGGCGTGGAAGTGCTGAAACAGGTCTTCGTCGATCGGCGACCACTCGATGCTCGCTAATTCTTTCATGTTCAACAGGAATTTAACGTGGTCGCTGCTGGTGCCATTCGTGCTTCACGTGCGTATGTCGAGTTGTTTGCCGATGACTCGAAATTGGTACGAGGACTGCGTCGGGCTCAGGCAAAACTGAAAGCGTTCGGGAGATCGATTCAACAGTTCGGTCGCAAGCTTCTTTCCATTGGGAGTTTGGCGGCCGTTCCTTTTGCGCTGTCGGCCAAGACATTCGCGAACTTTGAATCGCAGATGGCTCGCGTTAAAGCCTTGACCGGAGCGACGGAGAACGAATTCAGTCGTCTGGAGAAAGCAGCCAAACGGCTCGGAGCGACCACTGTCTTCTCAGCGAGTCAGGCGGCTGAGGCGATGAGTGCGTTTGCACTGGCGGGATTCGATGTTGATCAGATTCTCGCTGCGATTGGTCCCACCCTCGACCTCGCTGCAGCCGGTCAAATTGAGATTGGAGAAGCTGCCGACATCGCTGCCAAAATCATGGCGGGGATGGGACTCTCTGCGGAAGAGTTGGGGAATGCGGTCGACGTCATGGCGAAAGCGATGACGACTGCGAACACCGACCTGACGATGCTGGGAGATGCTTTCAAGTTCGTCGGACCGATGGCGAAGTCAGCGGGGATCTCACTCGAAGAAATCACCGCAGCCATTCAGTTGCTGTCAAACGCCGGCATCCAAGGCGAGATGGCTGGTTCCACATTACGCGGGATCCTGCTTTCGCTGACGTCTCCTTCCGCGGCCGCTGAATCAGAATTGAAACGCCTCGGAGTCCGAATCGTTGATGAAGCTGGCAATGTCCGCACATTGGCTGACATCCTGGCGGATCTGGAAGGAGCATTGAGCAGCGTCGGTTCCGGTGAAAAACTACGCGTCCTGGGGACCATTTTTCCGGCTCGTCAAGCTGCTGGAGCTGCGGAACTCGTGGCACAAGGTGCTGAACGGTTACGGGAGGCGACTGATGCTCTCGGAGATGCCACCGGGACCGCCGCCAACATCGCAAACACACAACTCGACACGCTCAAGGGGGATGTCACGATTCTGCTGTCTGCACTGGAAGGAGTCGCCATCGCAGTCGGAGATGCGTTTGGAACGGAACTGAGAATGGCAGTCCGTGGGGTGACAGCATTCTTGTCAGCACTGGGTGATTGGATTGGTGAGAACAAACAGCTTGTCCTGACGACGGTCGCGATCATCGCGGGACTCATGACCGCTGGCGTGACGTTAATCGGTCTGGGTGGAACGATTCAGTTGGTCACGTTCGGCTTGGGAGGGTTAGCGACACTCTTGGGGACAGCCGCGTCGTTGCTCGGAGCGATTCTGTCTCCGATTGGTTTAGTGGTCGCAGGATTGGGAACGTTGGCAGCTTATCTGGTGACCACAACGGATATTGGCGGGCAGGCTCTCGATTGGTTGGGAAACAAGTTTTCTGCGCTCAAGGGAGTTGCTCTGCAGGCGTTTCAAGGAATCGGAGATGCCCTGGCAGCGGGCGACCTTGGCTTGGCTGCCCGGATACTCTGGCTGACGCTCAAAATGGAGTGGCGGAAAGGGACAAATGCCTTAAATGCGCTCTGGCTCTCCGTAAAGGAAGCCTTTGTGGCGACATGGACGGATGCCGTCTTCGGAACTGCAAAAGCCAGCACCACGGCTTGGTCGGGATTGCAAAAGAGCTGGATTGAGACCGTTGATTTTTTGAGTGATCTCTGGTCAATGTTCACCACCGGGATGGTCAAAGCCTGGAACATCGCGCTTGGGTCAGTCCGGAAAGTGTTGACACAGTTTATGGGACTGTTTCAGGCACTCCAGGAGATTGTGCAGACGATTAATCCTTTCACCGACAAAGCGTTCTCGGACATCATTGATCGCGTCAAGTCTGCTGTCGACGCCAACCCAGAACAACAGGCCATTGATGAGGAGGTTACTCAGCAGAACAGTGCTGCCGATTCCAAACGAGACTCAGCAATTTTTGAGCGGGAACAATCCCGCAAACGAAGAGTTTCCCAATTAGATCAACAACAAAGTGCCGTTCGCTCAGAACTCGGTCAGATGCAGGCCACCGAGAAAGCCCGCCAACGTCAGCAGTTTGCGGCCGACCTGCAGGACTCAGAAGCGGCGTTGAATCAAGCTCGTCGTGAATGGCAAGCAGCTTTGGAAGAGGCCGCCAAGAAGCGTACCACCAGTGAATCCGAGACAACACCTGATGGGAAATCTCCGACTGACCTCATGGGAGAACTCCAAGACAAACTCGCTCAAGCGGGTCAGGGGCTGCAATCCGCCGCCGACAAAGTGAGTGTCAGCGGAACGTTTAACGTGTTCGGATTACGAGGAATGTCTGGTGGTTCTGCTGCGGACCGTACAGCCAGCGCCACCGAAGAGACCGCGAAGAACACGAAACGTCTGCTCGATGAAGCACATCACGGTGGTCTGCAATTTAGTTAATGAGGTTTGATGTCTGTCATCGTCACCGAGAAATGGGATTCGCGAGAACAGTCGGCTGGGGAACAACCCTCGGTTGATCTGCGGTATCTCGTGCTCGGGACCACCGATGACATTGAAGCTCACAGCGAACTGATTGCGCAGACACCGAACGTTTATTCTGGGCTGGTTCGCCAATCGACACATCTGGAACGACTCGCGGACGATGCCTGGGAAGGCTCGGTCCGCTACGGCAAAGAAGCACCACCAGAAGCTGGTGATTCTGCCTATTCGTTCGATACAGGTGGCGGAACTCAGCATGTGACGCAGTCGATCGCGACTGTCGGCGTTTATGCGGCTCCGGGAATCTATCCCCCGAACTTCAAAGGAGCGATTGGCGCCACGAAAGACGGGATCGAAGGAGTTGATATCAGTGTCCCAATCTACAACTTCTCCGAAACACATTATGTTGATGCCAACCTGGTGACCGGTGCTTACAAGTCGACACTGTTTTATCTGACAGGAACGGTCAACAACGGTGGGTTTCGGGGGTTCTCTGCGGGCGAGGTGTTGTTCCTGGGAGCGGGAGGAGCCAAGCGTGGTCAGGATGACTGGGAGATCAGCTACCGGTTCGCAGCCAGTCCAAACGTTCAGGGCTTACAGGTGGGTGACATCACTGGGATCGCCAAGCGAGGCTGGGACTACCTCTGGATTCGCTATGCCGATGCCGTCGACAACGATGCGTTCATGCTCGTGAAACGACCTTTATCCGTTTATGTCGAACAGGTTTATCCCTATACAAATTTCTTCGGTCTTGGAATCGGAACGTGACCGGCACAGCCGGATTGTCCTGAACGTCAATCACTTCGATGCATGTTCCGATAAGACTCGCGTCGAATGATCTGACAACGAGGCAACGTCGTGGGCGATCCATTCAAGAAGGTTCAGCGTGGTGATTCGCTCAGAATCCAAGCTGAAACTTTCAATACGTTTATCGATGCCGCGCAAGACTTTCGGCAACGGACGCAGAACCGTGGTTCAAAGAACCAACCCGAGATTCAACAACCGGGGATCATCCTCGTCAAAAATGAGTCTGGTACGGATCTCAACCGCTTTGAAGTGTTGGGGATTGAACGGCCACTCTTCTTGCCTGCTGAGAACATGTTCAGTTTTCAGAATCAACTGGCCGTCATCGGAAGTAAGCCTGATGAATCGAACCATCTCGGTCGATTCGTGGTCCTGCAGGAACCGTTGCGGGCGGGGATGATTGGTCGGGGACTGATCAGTGGAGTCACTACGGTTCAGCTGAATGTCGTGGATGAAGAGCATGAGTGGGCGGATGTCGAGCATGACGAGACCGATTCTCTCAAAACCGACACTGCAGGGAGTGCGTTCATTCTCTGGAAAGAGTCCGGCTCGGGATCGGGCTACGGTGGTTATGGATATGGCTACGGGTATTACGGCAGCCTGCGTTGGGCACTGGTGCGGATTGGGAATCTGAGTGATGGCGATCAATGGGGGACTGTGTGAGTCCGGTTGATGATTTTCTGAATGAACTCACCGAACGTGGTATTCGCCTCGAACTGCGTGGTGATCAACTGGTCTATTATCCTCGCCGAAAGCTGACAGCAGATCTTCGCCAGCGGCTCGTTCAACTCAAACCGGAGATTCTGAATCGTCTTCGTGGAGTTCATGAAGCAAGAGAGGTTCCAAGCCAGACTACTCCTATCACAGAACCGCCTCGTATTGAGCACCCTCCGGTTTCGGTTGTGATCAGTGATCCCCAACCAAAATTTCTCGAAAGCCTGTTGATCAACGTTTTATCGCAGCGCCCGGCTCCCGCTGAAATCCTCATCACAGGGAAAACGAATCGGAGTATTCGCAAAATCGTCAACCGATTCAGATCACGTGGCGTCCACATCGCCAACAGTTCGCTGGATGTCCAGCACAACTCCGTCTGTCTTATTTCACCTGACACACAACTTGGTCCAGATTGGCTGCCTCAAGCAGTTCAAAAGTTGAATACTCCTGAAGTCGGAGCAGTCTATTCCGATCACGAACTCATTCAAACTGAAGAACGGACTGACTATCCGGGACACGTGACAGCCAATGATCTCGCGAGATCGGGAATACAAGCACCGACCATCCTGGTGCGTCGTGAAGCATTGGTGGCAGTACATCACCAAGGTGAGCCACTGAATGTTCTGTTACGACAACTGTCACGATCAGGATGGGAACTCCGTAAACACTCCGGAATTGTTTACGTTCAAAGTGACCGCAAGGAATCGTATTTTCAGCAACAGTCTCTCGATCAAGAATCGATCACGTTGTTTATTCCGCTGTCAGGACGAAAACATCTCTGGCCAAAGCTTCAACACTTCTTGCAACAACAGACGTGGCCGCATCATCAGACGCGACTCATTCTGTGTGACACAAGTCGTGATAAATCGTTCTCGAACAGGATTCGGTCGTGGTTCTCAACGTGCGACTATCCCGACGTACGAAATATTCGTCTTCCATCAAAGCAGGCAGGATTGGCCGACCTCCCACGCGATCAGCAACTGATTGCCGTCAACGAGCAGATGTGTCGCATCTATAACCTGCTGCGGGCGGAACTGAAAACCGATTACGTTTGGATCCTGGAAGATGACATCATTCCACCGGTTGATGTTCTTTCGCGTTTATTGCATTCCTTTGAGGAGAATGTCGCTTCTGTCTCCGCACCGTACCGATCACGGTTCGATGGTAGGTATTTGGTTTGGTCACGTGAGCGGTCTGGAAATGCAGGAGTTCATCAACTCTGTCGCCCCTTACCAGATCGTCCCCAAGTTGAAGAAATCCGAGGGAGTGGGTTTGGGTGTCTCGTAATGAGAGCTGAGGTTCTCAAACAACGACCATTCTGCCTCCCGGAGGGAGAGACTTGTTATGACGTTCGCTTTTTTCGTGAACTTGAACCTCACTGGAAGCGACTCGTCGATTGGACCACCGCATGCCAGCATCTGCACAACGTTCCTCAACCGAAAAGCAACATCACAACTCGCAACCTGATTTATCACATCACGCCATTTGCGACGAATGACATCTGGCTCCGCAATGTCCAACAGTTGTTGAAACGGATCGATTTGTTCAACGGCAGACGAGTCATTGCGGTTGCCACAGGTGAGGGACTTATCACTCCCGATCAGGTTCAAGCAGCATTTGGGAATCACCAGATTGAGATCATCACCAGACCCAACTCGGCACAACTGCGCGAGAATGCCACATTCCTACCATTACTGGAATCAGTCGCCGATCCTGATCCCCACACGGCCACGTTTTACGCTCACGCCAAAGGAGTCGGGAAAGATGTCTGTTGCCTTGGGCCACCGCGTGGCTCGCGTTATTGGCGGAACGCCATGTATCACGAGTTACTCGATGACTGGTCACGGATCAATGAGTTGCTAATCGATTCCGCAATCGTGGGAACACATCGCCGCCAGCACAACGAAAACCACCAGATCTACCCCGATGGCCAATCAACATCACCCTGGCATTTCGCGGGCACATTCTTCTGGTTCCGAAATACCGATGTGTTCAGTAGCGAGAAATGGCGGGACGTCTGGCAACCGACTGGCTGGGGCGCCGAAGCCTGGCCGGGACGGATGTTCGATTTCGAGCAGTCCGCCTGCGTCGCTTATGACGGTCTCGAAGATCTCTATAACCCCGCTGTCTACTTTCCTCAGATTGAAGATGAATGAACATTTCGCTGGTCACCGTAATCTACGAGCCTGATTGGTCAATCACGGGGAGGATTCTTAGTCAGGCATTGAGTGCTTTAGAAACCAGCAACCTTTCCGGTGAGATACTGATCGTCGATAACTCACCGTCACCAACAACTCAAGCTCAGCAACTCGCAGCAGCCGATCCTCGAGTTCACCATCTCTGGAACGATGGCTACAACATCTACATCGGTGGCGGACTCACCAAAGCTGTCGAACAAGCTAACGGTGACAGCTTCGTTTATCTCTGTGCTTCACATGGTCTGCAAAACGATCCCTCCTGGCTCAAAGACTTGATCGCTCCGTTGGTAGATCCGCAAGTAGGATTAGCCGGCCATATTCATCCCTGTGAATTCAACCGCGTTGCGGCCGTTCCTGAAGACATCATTGAACCTGAGATCCATGTCCAGGGTGGCCTGTGGTCTGCCCGCACTGAAACGTTACGTGAAATCGGGTTCAGTCATCGGTTCCCGTTTGAGTTTTGTGATGTTGATCTCTCCCGCCGCATGCTCACTGCGGGCTATGCCCTCGTTACCGTTCCTTCGATCGTCTCCGTCGCTGGAGGCATCATTCCCGATCCCGAGCGTTACAAATATGTCCACGATTACCGCACCACTACAACGGACTGATTTTGATGACTGGTACTTTGATCGACCATTCCGTCACGAAGTCATCGACAACTGGGCACCTCCCGAGTTGGTCCGCGCCGCCGAAGCCGAATGGCCTGATCATCATTGGCCGTTCTGGCATCGCTATGAGAATGGAAAACTGACTTCCAAAGATCCGTTGCGGATTCCACCTGCTTGCAGCGAACTCGTGCGGCGAATGCTCTGTTTGCCGATCGCGGAATTGATGGGAATTGAGAATGCTTTCGGCGACTGGAACTGTCATGCCTCGGGACTGCACGGGATGCCGACGGGAAGTTCGCTGGGAGTCCATCTTGATAGTGATCACCACCCGATCACTGGTTGGCAACGGGCATGCAATGCAGTGTTCTATCTGAACAGCGATTGGCAAGCTGACTGGGGTGGTCAGTTTGAGTTGTATGACTCAACTGGTCAGAAGTGCGAGAAACTGATCGCACCACGGTTCAATCGATTGGTGCTGTTTGAGCCGTCGGATGTCTCGTACCACGCAGTGTCGGAAGTGACCGGTCCAGAGACTCGTAAAACATTGACGGTCTTCTTCTGGAAGAAAGTGGAATTCAGTACCGCAAAACGCGCTACGGCTCAGTTCATTGATAGGGATGCATAATGCCTGGAGCATTTCAGCTATCGAATGCCTTGAGCAAACAGGCAGAATCTTATCGCTGCAAGTTTCTGATCCTGTGCCAGCCACGAACGGGCTCGAGTCTGCTCAACGCATCGCTGCGGAAACATCCTGAGATTGTGATGCACCGCGAGATCTTGAATCATCAGCAGCCTCACAGGTTGCCGCAGGATGGCAAAGAACGCATTCGGGCTGTCTATGCCAATCAATCAGCGTCCGCAATCGGATTCAACGTGCATGCGTTTCAGCCGGATCGTCGCTGGTCTGGTTGGCAGGATTGGGAACCCGCCTGGGAAGCGATCGCTGAAGATCGCAGTATCAAGATCATTCATCTGGAGCGGCTCGATACCCTCGCTCAGTTTGTCTCCTGGAAGATTGCTCAAATCACGGGGCTCTGGGGAGAGCAAAAGGGATTAACAACGCGACCGACGGTGCATGTGGAACGGGGAGAGTTGCGGTGGTTTCGGGAATGGAATCGGGCGGTGTTTGACTGGCGATTGAGTCACTTACAGCGTCACTCCATTGAACATGTTACCTATGAATCGCTCTGTGATGACTGGGAAAACTCACTGTTGCAGCTTCAGGGCTTTCTCGGCGTGCAACTACAGTCCTTACCACAAGCCGTGCAAAAGAACGAAACACGTCCCCTCAGTGAGGTCATCACCAACTGGTCAGATTTCGTTCATGAATATGCGAAAGATTGAGTCATGAGTTCACCGACAACGAAAAAATCTGATGTCCAATCAGAAATTGAACGTCTCGGTCCCTGGACGACGAAGTTTCAGCTCAACGGTAAAACCATTGGCGGTTCTTACGAAGTCAGCGAAGAAGAATTGCTCTTGCGCCAGTTCCGAGAACGGCTGCCTTATGCAGAACGTGTCCTGGAGCTGGGCTGCATGGAAGGTGGCCGAACATTTCCGCTGGCGCGCAGAGTCGGACATGTGGTTGGTGTGGATGTCCGGCGTGAACATTTGAAACGAGCACGGTTCATTCAGAGAGAGCGGAATGTTCAGAATGTGACATTCTTGGAAATGGATCTCGAAGCGACTGACCTGGAGACACTCGGTACATTCGATGCAGTTCACAACGTCGGTCTGATGTATCACATGGCCGATCCGGCGAAGTTGCTGAGACAACTCGCTGCCGTCGCTCCGGAGATGTTGCTCTGGACGTATGTCGTTGACGATGGAGATGCCGAACAAGGAGGCTATCAAGGACGGTTCGTGAATGAGAACCCAGCAGATCGGATCGGAGGTGTCCGTTCGAAGTCATTTCGACCGACCCGTTCAGAACTGATCCGCATGCTCAGCGATTGTGGGTGGCGGGATGTGGAGTTGATTGAAGAAGCGGGGACGGCGGTCTCGCTTTGGTGTCGCCGGAAATCAGACGAGAATGCAAAACGAATTCCACCCAAAGCGTTATCAGTGGCCGTTGTCGTGACCTGCCACAACTACGGTGAATATCTGGACGAATGCCTGAAAAGCATTCTTCATCAAAGTCGTCGTCCTGACGAGATCGTGGTTGTGGATGATGCGTCGACTGATGAGACTCCAGAGATTGCCAAACGCTGGTCCGACTGGAACGTTCAGTATCTGCGAACAGAACACGAGAATGTTCGCCTGGCACGTAAAGCGGGTCTGGAGGCAACGAACGCAGATGTGCTCTGTTTCGTCGATGCCGATGATCTGCTGACTCCGGACTATCTCCGCTCGGGAATGCAGCAGTTCAACAGGCATGATATTGGAATCGTCTACTCAGACATGGTCCGGTTCGGGGCGGAAGATGTTGTCAGTGCGTTTCCGGAGACGCTCACCAGTGAGGAGATGTGCTGGAAAAACTACGCTCATTGTGCCTCACTCGTCCGACGTGAAGCGTTGGAAATGACCAGAGCGTTCGACGTGCCGGTCGATCCTAAGGTCGGACACGAAGACTGGCTCGTCTGGCGTAAAGTCCTCGAGCAAGGCTGGAAAGCCAAAAAGCAAACGGCATTGTATGCCTATCGACGTCATGCATTGGGGGCATCTCTGAAGAAGAATTGGGAGAGTGATCGATACTACCGACTTCGCTGCCTGAATCTGGAAACGATCACACTCTTTGTTCCGCTCTCTGGCAGGACAACTATTTGGCCTCGGTTCTCGCAGTTCCTGGAGTCCCAAAGTTCGCCGAGGGAGCAGACAAAACTGCACTTTCTGGATACGAGCCAGGACCCAGAGTTTTCCAGCATGGTCAGAGCTTGGTTATCAAAATGTGATTATCCCCATGTCAGCTATGAAGAACTCTCAGTTGGCGATCCGGGGTTGGCAGATGAAGAACGTCGAGGACAGGTTGCTGTCCAGAATGCAGTCCGGATGGCTGCCGCTACGATCTACAATCATCTGGCTCGTCATGTACAAACATCGTTCATCTGGATCGTCGAAGACGATGTCATCCCTCCCGACAATGCTGCTGAGTTGTTGCTGCAAGGGTTCGATCAGGACACTGCGTCCGTTGCCGGTCCATATCGATCGCGATATCACGATGGCTATGTTGCCTGGACGAAGGGGCACAAAATCATCAAAGAATCTGGCGAAGGTGTTCAGATAGTCGAAGGCAATGGGTTCGGGTGTGTGATGCTGCGAGGGAGCGTGCTTAAAGAGTCGCTCTTTACCTGTCGACAGCCACCGTATGATTTTGACCCTGCGTTCTATGAGCGCCTGAAAGCGGGTGGCATCAAAGCCAAACTCCGCTGGGATGCTGAGTGTGAACATTTGGATGTGGTATCCATGACAAATTGAATTCGAATTGTTTTTCGAAAAGTCCGGAAATCGTTGAACCATTAGACAGGTCCCTGATCTTTCTCTGGGAAACCTACAGCCTCCTCCGACCCGATCGGAGATGAGGCTCTTTTTGTTTTAGCAGCCCATTTCCAACTGAGCGTGTTCACTTACACGAAAATTTCGCGTCACGATCGGGGAGAAAAACTTCGAAAATCGTTGAAAACGGCACGCTTGATCGAGGGTGACGCGAACTCGCTAGCCATTGACCTCAAAAGCACTTCCGGAATATCAGCGCTCTCTCCGGGGTTCGTACTGTGGTCTTGTACGGGGAGGTAATTAACATGTGAGTGTCTCCTTTCACTCATACGGGTATGCAACTTGCTTGCCACTCCTTTTATAAAAACAGGGTTTTGAAACTGCCTCTAGTCATTTGAGCGAGCTTTCTCAATCAGCTTACCAACTCGCAGAAAGAGGATTAAATCAAGTTTCAGTCAGCATTTTGAGAAGGTTGGGGATTCCGTGGCCTTGGTGGTTGCGGTCTCGCCCGACGTCGTTGCAGTTGCTTAGCAGTATCTTTTTGACTTCGTCGGGGCGGCCGATGAATTCGCGGCGAACGGATAGGAAGGCGGCTAGTAGGCCGGATACGTGGGGGCAGGCCATGCTGGTGCCGCTGGACTCGCGATACAGGCGGCCGTTGAAGTCGTTGCTGCACGAGCTGATTCGTTCGCCTGGGGCGACCACATCGGGCTTGACGCGTCCGTCCATTGTTGGGCCGCGCGATGAGAAGTGTGAGATTCCGTGTAGGTACGGCTTGTCCGTATTGACCGATCCGACGGCGATGCAGTCGTCCAGGTTTGCCGGGTCGCCAATCGACAGTGATGTGTTCAGATCGAACGGACCGTCCTGGGTGGAGACTTGGATTTGACCGTCGTTGCCCGCTGCAACACAAACCAACGTTCCTTGACGCCAAAGGTCACGAAGCTCTTTGCAGATTGGTGAAAAACCACAGCCATACACCGTTGGGTCGAATGAACCTCCGAGGCTTAAGTTTACGCCGTGAACGGCCATTCCCGAGTTGTTTTCGTTGCGGCGAAAGATATCGTCGATCGCCTTGATGATTGAAGCATCCTCGCCGAATCCATGGTCGTCGAGAACTTTATAGACCAACAGTTTTGTCTTGGGAGCAACACCGCTGTGCGTCAGCGAACGCTCCTTTCCTCGACCAGCAATGATGCCGCAGACATGCGTCCCGTGACCATCGGGATCACTCATTGACGGGTCTTGAATCAAAACCGGTTCGTGTGACGCCGTGGTACAGTCGAGAACTTCGATGACAAGCGAGTTGTCGTAGCCGGTTTTGTCACTCTTTCGTCGTCGCTGAAAATGGGGGTGATCGAATCGGCACCCTGTATCCAGCACCGCCCAGGTAATCCCGCTTCCATTTGAGTTGAAGCTAGAGCGAGCGGCGTCAGCACCAATCGCACGATGGGATCGGTGAATCAGCTTTTTCTTGGCCGAACTTCGCCACATCGCATAAATGTTCAAGTTGGCATGGTCCATCGCCAAGGCTTGTATTTCCGTCGGCGTCAAATGTGCGGCAACGTACTTCCGCAATCGCTGGACACGAGCAGCTCTTAACGCTTCATCAGGATCGTTCTCGCCACAATGTTCTTCAACGACCGCCTCGACTTCTTCGGCCAAATGCTTGATTCGTCCGGCTAGGCTTTTCAAACGCTTGTTTTGTTCTCGCTGTCTCTTTTCACGTTTCTCCATTTCGTCGTAAGACTCGTCGACAGCTGGGTACTTCCACTCCAACACCTCGATCAAAACCGGCTGACGCATTTCGCGGGCGGCAAAGCCATGAGCTACGTCACGCGCAATCACAAAGCGACCGGTGGAATCGAACCGCATCACCTGATGAACGACGGCGCGGACTTCTGGATGAGATAGATAGCCTGCCGAGTCATGCGGATTGACGCTGGCAAACCCCCAAAGACTTCGATTGATGATTCGATGGTCCTGAATCTCGCCGAATGCTGACGGAGAGACCGCGAAGTCATTAGCAAGCCGACTATCCAACGAGACTGGATCCAACCGGTCCGCAAAATTGTGCCAGCATCCGATTCCGCTAGGCACTTCGATCGGCAAACCGTCTTCGGCGAGTTGGTCTTGGATTTCGCGTATCCCTAGTGGCGACCCCAGAGTTACGAACAACGAAACGAGCTCCCGCTGCTGGGGAGTCATTTCGCAAAGCACATCATAGGCAATGATCGTGCCCATGCTGTGGGAGACCAAGACATACGGCTGCTCGGCCTTGGCGATTTGCCGCTGCAATCGCTTCTTGATCCGACGACGGACATCGGGATCAAAAAAGTATGTGGCCGTGTCCTTTACGAATCGACGCAAGAAAGCAGCGGCGACCCGGCCACGCCACCTCCTCAGTGCAGGAATGGCACGAGTCGAAATCGACTCCGTCGCATCATCACCAGCCAAGTCCAACCGAGCAGAAAGACGCTTCACGAAATCCGCAGCACGCTCGTCATCAGGATCTAGACCAGCATCTTCAAGCACCGACGACACATCGTGATCACCAATAGTCGATGCTTGCGACGACACCCTCTCGTCATCGTCGCCATGCAGGATGTCCGCCCAATACGAACCGCAGGTCTGCTCCCCCATTGGCCGCCCAAACAATGCCAAGTCCCATTGCGACTTCCACACATCCCCAGGCGGATGAGAGCCGATTCCATGGATAAACACGCAAATAGACATTTCAAAACCACCAACACTCTAGGGGGGCTATCGGTCGTAACAAATTTGAATGAACTTGTTAATTTCTTCTAGTTGAGAAACCTGCGAAGCAATTTCATCCCAACTACCTGAGGGCACTTCTTCCTCGAAGAACACATGCAACTCAGCAAGGTATTCCTCGTGAGGAACTTTACCGACAACAGTCTTCAGCTTAACTCCATGAAATGGACGCCATTCACAACTGCGAACCTTACCAAACACCTCTAGCTGGGTCGTCGTACGCGGCACCAAATGAGTGATCTCACCAAGCCCACGACCTTTCTCAGGCTGAACAAGGCAATACGCTATACCAAAAATACTGGTAGGCTTAGGTATCCGTTGATTAGGAACTCCAACAGCGAGTCGCGTCATCTCTGAATGAAGATCAACGCCCGAAATAAAATTAGCAATCCGGGCAACCTCACTCCCGCCTACTCTCGGATTTACCTCAATTACGTGCAGCTTATCGTCTCGTCGAACACCCTCGATATGAAAAGCAGAATTATTCAGGTCGACGGCCTTCACAACGAGTTTAGTCCAGTCCACTAGTCGTTTGACAAAACTGTCTTCCCTATTCGCGAAGCAAGTGATGCCGCCTGTCTCAGAAAAACCCTGTGACCAAATACCGGGGTTGGTTACATGCCTCTTTATTCCGACATCGCAGATAAAGCATGTTCCATCGGAAACAAAACCGTCAACCTGGAATACTGAGCCAGGAATATACTCTTCGACCAACAAATCCACGTTTGGGTCTAAGTCAAAGAAACTATTTGAAATAACTTGATAAGAATTCGTACTGATCCATTTCGATCGGCTCTCGTCGTATTGCTTGGCGTCGTCTGAGTTCAAAAGACGACTAACCCAAGAGCTACCCGCTCCTACAATAGGTTTCGCGACAAAGGTTTTACATGAGGTTTCATCAGAAAAACAGGTTTGAATAGAGCCTAAGGACACTTTGCGAAAGCCTGGCTGTGGAACCTTCTTGTGAGAAGCGATCAGGTCTCTAGCTTTCGGCTTAACTCTGCAGTTTCGATAACCATCGGGGGTTCTGAACCCAAATCTGTCGGCGATTTGCAGAACAGTCTCGGTCCAGTCATCATGCGGATGAATCCAAGCTGTATCTGCAATAGACGAAACACTCTGGTCAATGTTGCGTTCGAGAAGCCATGCCTCAAACTCTCTCGAAGTCTTTACAGGGTCATGGATATTTCGAGGAAAGAAGCCGCCGGCTATTGAATAACTTCCAAGTTTTCTGGCTAGCGATTCTCTCTCGTCGATAGGCGAAAAGAGCAGCGGCAAGAAACCGCACTCCCTCAAAAGCGCACACCGATCTTTAACAAGGTTTCTAGCCTTTTTAGCGTCCACGATCACATGCCGATTGAAACTGCCTGAACTACTCGTCACAAGTGAACTCCCCTAGGCATCTAAGCTCCTTGTGCATAAGAAGACGTCTGAAACGATCGCGAATCGATCGCTTACGATTCCCAGTGATCTGATGAGTTTGTTCAGCAGCATCCTCTCGAAACACATAGGTGCAGAGGTCGTTGTCTTGGCTTCCAATCCCGATGACAAATTCCTCGGTGAGATCTTCGTCTTCCAGATGTTCTGCGAAGAGAACAAAGACTGGCGTAGACGCCAGTTGGTGAATCGACTCGATCATTCTCACGAGATTCTTGTCATCAAGCCAACTCTCTTTCCAGATCAAGATACGTGCGATTTCTAGCGAATTGCAAGAGGAAGTTTTGTTACTAGCCTCAATCAGCGTCGCACCAGACCTTGGTTGCCAATTGGTCCGCGAAACAGCTTCAAAAACTTCCGATGAGAACGCAAGCGTTGCTTCACGGCGCATCTCGATTCGCCCTAGTCGTTCTTGAAACTGCACAAGCATATAGTCGAGATAGCGCGTCAAAATCCATCCGTCGGGGCCAAGAGTGTCAACTCCGTAGATTGCCGATAAGCTGGGGAGAAGATCATTAAAAACAACTTGCCAACCACCATCTTGCCAGTCATCGACTAATGCCTTGAGCTCAATTGTGGGGCGTAGTGTCTGTTTCAAAGCATCGCGAACTTGATGCTTATTACTTAGAACTTTACGACTAAGTGCCTCTTGGATATGACGAAGACCAGAATAGACCGGCTTGTCGATTATCAGCTTATAGGAGTTGCTGCCATCCTCGAAAGTCATGTTTGCGTCGTTTGCGATCATGGGCAGTACTTTCATGATTGACGATGGAGGCGCAACTCCGTGTGCAAACTTTGCGTCAGACACAGTAAGCTCAAAGAACTCGTTTTTATCGCTCGAGCCAAGTGTTCCGGCGCCGACGATATACATTCCTTCTCGCATCGAATTGACGTTTGATTTCTCAGGTCGCAGGTATTCTTCATATGCACAATGCTGAAAATGGCGGTGCCCATGAAGTACGACATCAAATCCGTTGCGAGCGAGCCGTTCTTTGAATACCCCGCCGTTTACCATCGCATCGTACTGATCGACATGGAGGCTGGGGACAATCGATGGGTTGTGATGAACCACCGCGAGCTTGACCATAGAGTCGTGTTCTTTGGGAAGCTCCACCATGCTGTTCAGTTCTTCAACAGGAACAATGCCTGGGTCTTGCTTAATTCGCTTTTCGAGTTTGTCGATAGCCGCGCGAAACGCGACTCGAGCTGGCTCATTCGAGCCAAACTCGCACCTTTCAAATTCACTTACCAAAGCTTCGATTTCTGGATCCGAAACTCCGCCGAGAGAACAACTGTTGAATAGATAAATGAGAAGGTTGCAGTCTTCGTAGTAGTAGTACGGCTTTTCATCTGAAAAAGGCGATAGCACGCGATCGCCGAAACGCTCGACAAGCGATCTGAAGCGATCGAGCCTCAATTCTTGTCTAGGGTTAGCCCAGTCCACATCATGGTTACCCGGTACAATACAAAGACGAGGACCAACCACGTGAGAGGTGATGCGTTTATCGACTGTCTGCAGAACATCTTCGAAAAAATTCTTGCAAAGTTCAAATTCACTTTCTTCAGCACGACTGGTAATGTCTCCGGAAACAACTATTACTGTCGGAAACCTTCTATCATCACAGCGTTTTAAATATTCTGCGTAGCAATCAAGATAGTACCCTCCCTCGCGTGAGTTCGCTAAGGCAGGGTTTCGATTAGCGTGTCGATAGTGACTCGCTCCTGCGTGAAGATCGGTAATGTGGTGTAATACATACTCATTCATCAAGTCATGCCCCGGTCATCTGCGATCTAGGAGCGGTGAGCACTACGTTCCCTCTGAAAAGTCGAACGTAGCCTCGGAATCTACCCGTTGCGTCCGAGTAGCAGGCGCTGACGGCGGTAGATATGCGAGAGAATTTAAGCGATGCATAGTCACCGCACTCTAAGTGCAATTCTACCGATGAGGAAGCAGGAGTTGTGGTTTCAGGTGTGCTGTGCCATTGAATGGCGATGCCACCTGGATACCCTGGGACAGTAAGCGAAACGAGGGACTCTTCAGCAGAGATGCCAACTTCCCCAAAACGTTTGGGCATTGACCAGTGAAGTCTTCCTGCTCTCAATCTGCAATAATTGTCTACGACGATGTCCTTGATCTCATTTGATCCATCATCTTCCCTAGTTAATTCCCAGTATTCACTGAAGCCACCAGTAGGTGCGATCGGAAATCTTCCCCAGATCAAAACGCGGTTGCTTTCGGAGAATGTGAAGACTCCTCCACTAGCTGCGCGATATAGAAATGGAGGTAATGGTAGAGACGTTTTTTCGTCAAGAAGCATGGAGTATGGTTCTGAAATCTTCATTTTGTATCTCTTGATTTGTTGAACGAGTCGTTTTTGATCTAGATGTTACTGAAAAGATCTGTCCGGCGTGAGATAGCTCGCACTTGTTTGTGGTCTAAAGACTCTTCCGAAGTATTGAACGAGTCGAATGCTGCGATCTCATCGAAGCCGATTCCCGTTTCATCTGAAAGTCTGCTGAGTGACACTTGATAAAGATGAAATTTGTCGAGCTCTCGACCTTCGACGAAGACCAGTTCTTTTTGGCTGATAATGTAGGCGGCGACTTTGAATTCGTCGTCGTCCTCGTCGTGGAATGCGATTAGTTTCCAGAAGTCTTCGGGGATTTTGACGTCTCGGTAAGCCTTGTCGGTGTCTCGAAAAATGGGACCAGCCATGACGGAGACTTTTAGGTTGTCGACGTTCACATCCTCGAAGACGGCGTTTTCGAGTTCGCCCCACAGGCCGCCTTTGGAGGACTGATTGAACGCTTCGTGCTGCGGGGTCATGTTGGTGAAGAAGAAAGAGTCGCGGTTGGCGGCCTTGGCTTCTTTGAGTGGTCCCCAGTTGAGGTCGGCGCGGCGGGCGACGTGGCCTCGGTCGTAGGCGTTGTTCTTGTAGAGTTCGTTGCCTGCTTGGAACTCGGAAGGTACGCGGGAATCGCGGATAAACCGGATGCCTTTCCTAGAAAGTTGCTTCATGTTGCCGCCGTCGATGTTCCAGGCGACGAAACGTGGCAAGGATCGTGATTTGCTTTGGCAAACCGAGAAGTGTGTGTAGTGAATGAGTTTGGAACCGTTGTGCTCGAACGTGTCCTTGGCAATCTTCTTTGACAGGTTGGGCGTTGGGACCGACTCGGACAGGAAGTCCTCGTCGTAACCGCTGCCCTTGCTTTCGCCGATATCGAAATCGTCATCGACATCTTCGCTGGGCATGTCCGCCTCTCCATCACCGTCGCCTGGGTCGTGAGCCGGGGCAACGTGGTAGACCTTGTCGGTGCCGGGACGGCCGAGCGAAATGGTGATCCGCAGAGGGACCTCGATGGTTACGTCGTTTGGCTTGTTCTTCATTGGGTGGCTCCTGTCACGGGCGGAATGATGCTGTTTGTCGTCGGGGGCGTTGCTGTGGTCGGATGGTGATTCGGTGTTTTCCCAATAGGTTACGAGTGTCTCGTTGGGCTCGGGAACATCGGAGGCGAACAGCACTCCGGCATCGACGATGCGTGGATCGCGGGCGAGTTCGTAGGCGGGAACGCCATAGTTTTCGACCAGATACCTGCCACCAAAGTGCAGTGCGGCGACGGTTCCGCTCTTGACGTCGATGATCGCGGAACCGGAGTTGCCGCCGAGCGTTGATGCATCGTGCGTGAGCGCCGCAACGGGACTCGAGAGCCATTTGGAGCTCACTAGACGCTTTTGTTTTGACACTCGTCCAGGTGCAATTCGTTTGACTTCGTACTCGTCGCCGAAGATTTCTTCTTGGGCTCTCTTTCCGTTTCGATCATCGAACGCGGGGTAGCCGATGGCGACGACCGCTTGCTTGCGTTTGAGGAGCGTCGGATAGGTGGTGGTTGAAAGCCGAAGCGGTTTGATGTCGGGCAGGTCGGCCTTGAACAATGCCATGTCCCAGTACGGATGGACCATCACGCACTCGTGCAGCACAAATCCGTCTTCTTGGTCGAAACTCGGTTCGTCCTCAAAATCGACTTCGGCGCGAAGGTCTAGAATTCGGACTCGCTTTCCTCTGCCCACGCCCGTCGTGAATTCCTTTGCGACGTGACGGTTGGTCATCACGAGGTTTTTGCCGACTACGAAACCGGTGCCGCCGTAGGTTGATAGGTCGGTGATGTCGATTCGGCCGACGGCAGGAAACGTTCTTTGGATGCGACTGCGGGTGTCGCGATCTTTGCTGATGAAGCTGAATTCGCCAGGAAACGGAGCGAACTTCTTGCCGAAGATTCGGTGCGAGGGGCGATTCTTGCGATGCACAATCGCTTCGAGGTGGTAAAGGCCTTCTGCGGAGACCGACTTGCCCTGCACGGCTCGCATCGCCGCTTGCTCTGCCTTCTTGATTCGCTTCGTGCTGACTCCCTCAAGACCGTCGTCATCCGCGATGAAGTCGACGAACTCTTCCATCGGTGTATCGCCAGCGATGGACTTCACGTACTGGAGCAAACGCTTGGCGTGCTCGTCGGGCGAGATGGTTTTCTCCATGAGTTAGCCTGCCTTCGTGGTGATCGGGTTGATTTGAGCTTGTTGCATTTCAAACGTCGACTTGGTATTCGCCTTCATCGTTCTTGAAGAAGGTGATGGTTTGTTCGGCGGCGTCCATGTTGAGTTTGCCGTAGATGTGTGGATACAGTCCTCCGGTGGCTGGTTCCCATTTGACGGGTGCGGTGACGCGACTCTTGCGGACGACAGCGACGTGGACGGTGTCGTTGTCGCGGTAGTATTTGTTGGCGATTCGGGTGAGTTGGTTCGCGGGCGAGGCGTGGATGAATTTTTCGGTCGCCAGCGATTCTGGAGCGTAGGTGCCGGTGCGTGTTGATTCGCGAAGCGTTTCGGGCGACATGAGGACGTAGATGAACGGGTGGCCGCCGTCGGCATACATGCGGCGGAATATCTCGGTGACTCGCTGTTGTTCTTTTCCGCCGTAAACGTGCAGGACTTGGAACTCGCCTTTGATTTCGATGGGAGTTCGCGATTGATTGATGACTTGGATTTCGGCCAGCGCGGTCCAATCGGATTGCGTTAGCCAGATCGGGATGTCGTCGAAGAATACCCGACTGCCTTGTTTGCGAAACGCACGGGTTTCGCCCACGATTAAGTCTGCGTATTCATCGCTGCGCAGGATGGAGTTGATTTCGACGTGGAAGCCCATCAGTCGGTCTCCTCATCGACAAAGCGGAAACACGGACCGTAGTTGAACGGTTGATCGTGGATCGGGACTTGCATGATCTCGATGGCCAATCGCGGCAGGTCGGCCATCATGGATGCGATGGCTTGGTTGAGTGCGGTGTGGCTGCCGGTCGACCATGCCAAACCTAGTTGCTTGAGCATGCGGGTGTAGGCAAGATCGAACTGGATCATTTTGTCCCACGTTTCGGCGGGAACGTCGTCTTGCTGATAGCCGCCGAGCGGGATTTCGGCGACGGGCCAACAGTCGGGTATGTGGACTTCCGGACCTTGATGAACCCAGCGTCCATCGTCGGCTTGGATCAGCTTGCGACCGACGGCGACTTCTTTGAAGCGATAGTAGTGGGCCAACTCATCGGTCTCGTCGTCCTTGACGGATTCGGACGTGCCTTCGCCTTGGTCCTTGATGAGGTCGATGGCTGCTTCGACGTCTTCGATGGAACCGATGTTCTTGGGAATGTACTTGCCGTGGGGCAGTTGCGATTCGCCGAAGTAGGCTTCGATTTGCCCTTCACGATTGAACTCGGGATCAACGTTCTCGAAGACGAGCTTGATTTTGTCGTAGAATTCGCCGATCCGAACAAAGGTTTCTGTTTTGCGGACGGTTTCGAGGTGAGCGATATCGGTTTCGGGTTCTTCGATCTTCATGAACACGCCGAGGGCTTGCTTTGACAAACCCTGTAGCGAAACGGTCAGCAGTGGCTTTACGCCGCCGGGCATCGGAGACGGATACCGGGGAACGGCTTTCGCATCGAAAATGCGGGGAGTGCCACCGATGGACGCCAGCATGTTGCAGGCGAGTGACATGTGCAGCATTTCTTCGGCCAGGACTTCGCGAATAGCGACGGCGACGGGATCGCGATGATCCTTCACCGACCATCCCGCCATCAGGTACGGCGGGATGGTGAAGAATTCAAGCTCGATGGCGGATTGCAACGCGTCCTTGATCCACTGGCGGTCGCAGTCGTCTATGTTGGTTTGGGCAAGCTTCGTGATGCGGTTGTCGCTCATGCTGCGTCTCCGTCGTGAATCAGTTTGTCGGCAAGACGCAACGAGAGTGCGGATAGCGTGAGCGTCGGGTTGACGGCGGCACCGCTGGGGAAGACGGCGTTGGAACAGACCCACAAGTTCTCGACATCGTGGACTCGCAGGTCGCGGTCGACGACGCTGGTTGTGGGACTATCGCCCATGCGACAGGTGCTTGCGGAATGGTCACCACGTTGGGTTCGTACGGCGGCTTTGGTGATCTTGGCACCGGTCTCGCGCACGATGCGCTGCATGATCTCTAGCCGTGTTGCGGCACGGTCGGTGAAGTCGGACTCGCGTGAAAAGTCGACTTTCGTTTGTGGCAGACCGATTCGATTAGTGTTTGTGCCGATGCTGATGCGGTTGTCGTAGATCGAGAACTCTTCCATGAATCCTTGCAGTTCGATTTCCATCGGCCCCATGGATGCGCGCTCGATCTGGGCTCGCGTTTTTCCCGCGATCATCATTCCGGCGAGATCGACTTTGGGACGACTGCGGTCTTTGAAAAGGAATAGCTTACCGTAGGCTTGTTGCTCGGGCGTGTCGAAGTGACGCGACATTAACGTCGGGAAGTCAAGTTCCTGGTTCCAGCGGTTGGCGTTCGATGGTAGTTCGGCTCGGACGTGCAAGAACGGATGCGAGATAAGAAAGCGTCCGACGAGGTCTCGATCATTGCCGATTCCGTGAGGCCATTTTTTTGCGATGGATCGCTGAAGGAGCTTCGGTGATTCGTAGGCTCCCGAGGCGACGATGAAGTGGTTTCCTTCGATCGTGATGGGATTGCCGGATTCGGTGGAGAGAATTTCGGCGCCGTGAACGCGGTCTTTCGTGTCGGCGAGGAGTCGCTCGCACGGCGATTGATCGAAGTATCGAAAGTTTGCGTATAGAGGATTCGATTCGATTTCGTCTAGCAGATAGGCGGCCGTGAATCTGGCTCCGAACGGACAATAGCGACAAGTGCCGGTGGTCATGCACTTGCGAAACCGTGCCATGGGCATGTGACCGTAGCCGATGTCTAGACGCTCCATGGCGTGAATCAGCGGACGGTCGGCTTCGACAAACGGGAACGGATCGAGTGGGTAGTCGCTTTTTCGCGGCGGTACAACGTTGCCAACGGAGTCGCTGGCCTGACCCGAGACGCCAAGCAGGCGCTCGGCTTTGTCGTAATAGGATTCAATATCTCGATAAGCGATCGGCCAATCGGCACCGCGCCCGGTGCGAGAGCAGGTCTCGAAGTCTTCTTCTTTGAAACGCAATGCCCAACCGCCCCAGTGAACGGTGGAGCCTCCGCGACCCATCAGCCGCGATTCGCGAAACGTCCATGGTTCTTTGCCGACGGATTGGTTCTCGGATTCGATTGGTAGATCGTGGTAGTCATCGTATGGGTTCGCGCCCGTGGAAACGAAGTCCCACCATTTGCGACGATCTTTGAGCGGAACTCGCTTGCCGGCTTCGACGACAGCAACAGATGCGTTGGGATTTGCCTCAAGCAATCGCTTGGCAACGATCGCGCCAGCAACGCCGGAGCCGATAATAACGTAGTCATATTCGAAGCGTTTGTTTGCCATCACGCGTCCTCGTACGTTCGATAAGGACGCTGAGATCTAAATCTTGAACCGGAAACAAAACCGGTGTAATTCTTTCCGCCAAAGCTGCGGAATCCTCCGGAACTGACATAAACACGAATGAATTCGTCGATTACGGAGCGTTTGAGATCGACCAAACCAGGATCTGATTGGCGATGAAGTTCCCCATCCACCAGCAAGTATTGATAGAGACCATCACCGTGGGAGGCACGCAACTCCGCGAGCAACTCACAGGCAGCGACGTACCGCTCAAGATAGGAAGGGGATTCGGCAACTTTCAGCTCGATAAATTCACGCCAGCGACTTGTCATGTCTTCCGTCCGACAAGCTTCGCTTCCCCAAGTCGAATGGATTGCTTCAAACAATCGCCACAATTCGGCAATTGACTGTGGTGTCAAGTTGTCGTGAAGTGAATCTTGCTTGCTCATCTCGGCCCCTCGATATTGCCCACAGCACCCCCGAAATGCGGCTGTGCAACGGATACACTGCCCCCCGATTAGATGAATATTGTTATTTGTACGACAAAAAAAGTTTACCCGCAAGCAACTACTGAATAGCCCATGCATTTCTGTGGAATGTTGAAGACGATGTCGTTCCCCCCAAAAGGTTCAGCCACGCTCCTGCTGAACGGATTCGATCACACAACAGCCTCTGTCGCCGGGCCGTACCCCTCCCGGCTCCACGAATGCTGTTCCAGCTTTCATTGGCGGATTACTTCGGCCAGACTTTCGCCATAAGTGAGTGCGATGAACTTGAGTCGAACCTCGTTCTCGGTAAGATCGGGATGACGTCTCTTGATGGCTGCGAATGCCATTCGGCGAATCTGTCCAGACCAGGAACACATCCGCTGAATCCGTTCCTGAGGTGTCATCTGCCGCAGACAGTCGAGCTGAACTGCCAGGGCTTCCTCGGTGGTATCGGAAATGTCAGCGGGAATTGCCATCGTACTCCGTCGGGTTATGAACCTTCATTTCGGCACCCCGTTTGAGATAACCGTGTTAACCAACGGGTACCCGTTCATCAGAGAGTCCGAGAGTTTGAACGAATTATTCCGGGGTGCGTTGGCAACAGTCATGTTTGTTCACGGACCCCGTTTGTCTCTTTCGAAACAGTGAGAGGTTCTTGGTTGGTGGCGAAGTCGTAAATCCTTGTGCCACAACGTCGTATACGCGAAACGCCCGGAACCCGAAAGTCGGGGTCCGGGCGTTCACTTGTGGGTATTTCATTTCGGAAAATGAAAAAGGCTCAAAATCCTTCTGACTCAGGCGGAACTGACCGATTAACAGTTTAACAAGGCGTGTTCCGTAAGTTGCGAATCCACAAAGGGTTGGACAAAGAGCAACGACGAGTCGAGAAGTCAGGGTGACAACGACCGAACTTGCGGAATCCTGGTGTGTGGATAAAATCACCAGCACAAACACGATTCTGCTGGTATACTTGTCCGTATGGCAAAACCGAAAAACGATCCCAAGGAACGAAGAACGATCGCTGCGGCGCTGGAGGCGTTTCGTGCGGCCGGTGGGCTGCTGCGCACGCGCGACGCTCTGAAAGCCGGGATTCATCCCCGAACACTTTACGAACTGCGAGATGAAGGGCGGATCGAGCAGATGAGCCGCGGACTGTTTCGGCTGGCTGACGCGCCGCCACTGGGCGAGCCGGACCTCGTCACGGTTGCGATCAAGGTTCCGGACGGAGTGCTGTGCCTGATCTCGGCGCTCGCCTGGCATAAGCTGACTACGCAGATCCCCCATGAAATCTATGTGGCAATTCCCCGCAACGCGGAGCCGCCTCGGATCGACTACCCACCCGTACGGCACTTCTGGTTCAGCGGCGATGCGTATTCTACAGGGATCGAGGTTCACACCGTCGATGACGTTAAGATCAATGTCTACAGTCGCGAAAAGACGCTGGCGGACTGTTTCAAATACCGGAACCGGATTGGTCTCGACACCGTCCTGGAAGCGCTGAAAGCCTACCGACAGTCGGGGGCGGTGAATGTGGAAAGTCTGATGCATTTCGCAGGCATCTGCCGCGTCAAACGTGTGATGACCCCGTATCTGGAGGCGGTGCTGTGACGGACCACCCCATCCGTAACGTCGCTGCCTCGGTTCGCCAGCGGCTGATGAACGCGGCAAAAGCTAGTGGACGCCCGTTCCAGGAAGTCCTGCAGTATTTTGCGATGGAACGGTTTCTCTATCGCCTCTCGCAATCCCCTCACAGCGATCGATTCATTCTGAAGGGCGCGTTGATGTTTAACGTCTGGGGGGCACCTGCTTCGCGCCCGACGAGAGACATCGATCTGCTGGCCCACCTGAACAACGATGTCGCTGCCATCGTGCCGGTGATTCGTGACATCTGCCAACAGGATGTTGAGCCGGACGGTCTGACGTTCGAAGTGGACAGTCTGACGGGCGAAGTCATCAAGGAGGAGGCTGACTATTCCGGGGTTCGCGTGACGTTTCTTGGGTTCCTGCAGAATGCTCGCATCGCGATGCAGATCGATATCGGGTTCGGCGACGTCGTCGAACCGGCCGCCGATCTGACCGACTATCCGACGATCTTGGAACTGGCTGGGCCGCGACTGCGAGCCTACCCCAGAGAGACGGTGGTCGCGGAGAAGTACGAAGCGATGGTCAAACTCGGTCAACTGAACAGCCGGATGAAGGACTTCTTTGATCTCTGGATGCTCTCACGGAAATTCGCATTTGACGGTCCATTGCTGACCACGGCTGTGTCCCGTACGTTCGCCAATCGGCAAACGGCGCTGAATTCGAATCCAGTCGCGTTTACGCCGGAGTTCGCTGGTGATTCCGTGAAGCAGACTCAATGGCGTGGCTTTCTGCGAAAGTCAAAACTTGAGATCGCGCCAGCTGATCTGGCTGAGACCATCACATCAATTCGCGAATTCCTGGTCCCGCTGACTGAGGCGCTCGTCGCAGGCCAGCCATTCGACATGAAATGGGAACCTCCCGGTCCGTGGAGCGAAAGACGTTAACTCATAGACGTGTGGCCTGCACGAATTCTTCAACGGCCTCCGAGTTCAGCGTGACTGAGATCGTCGATTGCTCTGAATCAAAGACGACTTCCTGAACCAGTTGAGGAATCAGCTTCCCCTGTTCATTCAGGGACAATTGTTGCCAGATCGCAGCGAGCTGCTCGTACTGCTTCGCCGACTCATCGTCGAGTCCGGCCAGTGATTCAGAGGAATTCAATTCTCCAATGGTCGTGATCGCAAACGTTTCGATCTCATAGGCCGGGAGCGAGACTCCTTTGCAGGCGGGTTGGCCGCCAGCATCGGAGCGACAGCGGTAGTAGCGGTATCTCAGCTGCTTGTACCCGGAAATGCTGGGGCTGAGCGGACGACCACACTGGCCGCAACGGAGAATGCCGCGCAGCGGCCATTCGACCACCGTCGACTGCTTCTTGCGTGAACTGGTACGGCGGGACGCGATGATCTCCCGGACCGTGTCGAACAACTCCTGTTCGATCAATGGCTCATGTCGGCCTTGGCGAGTCGTGTCGCCATCTCGAATCTTCCCGGCATAGACCGGGTTGGAGAGGACGGCCAGAACCTGCCGGGCGGTCCAGCGATTGCCGCCAGTGACTCGACCACTCTTTGAAGTGCGTTCCTTTGTCCGCCAACCGTGGTCGTTTGCGAACGTTGCGATCTCTGTCGGTTTCTTGCCTTCTGCCGCCATCGCGAACATCTGCCGCACGCGTTGTGCTTCAGTTTCGGCGAGGAGCAATTGTTTGGTGACGGGATCAGAATCGTAACCGTAGGGAACGACACCGGCGACACGACGACCGCGTTGCTTGAGTGCTGCACGAGCGTCGGCCAGTCGGTCCCGCGTCATCTGCTGTTCGAACTCGGCAAACGACGCCATTAGGTTCAGCAGCAGAGCATCATTGGCAGAGGTGCCAAGTTCGGGTTGCTTGATAATCGTGAGCGGAACCTTCAGGTTGTGCAGATCCTGAAGGAGGCGAGTGCAGTCTTCAATCCGACGCGACAGCCGGTCGAGCCGCAGAACGACGACTCGCTGAACCTTACCCTCGCGAATGTGCTGGAACAGCTTCTTCAGCCCGGGACGATCGAGCGTTTCCGAGGAACTGGCCATGTCATCATACCGCTGACCGTTGTAGACCCAGCCTTCCGGATGGCGGGCTTTCACAAATGCCCGGCAGGCATCGGACTGGGACTCGCAGGAACTGTACTCATCTTTCGATTCGCGGGACTGACGCGTATAGACACCGCACATGTGGAACTTTCGAACCCACTCCGCAAGCTGTTCTCGCCGACTTGTGTCATCATCTGAGTCAAACACGATCCGCCTCGTCTACCAACTCCGCATGCTCAGTTCTTTCAGCCAGCGTTCCTTCGTCTGTTCGTCCACGGAATAACACGGTAGAGGCTTACTTTCGTGCAGAGGGTCCATCGATGCCACGCAACGTTCTGCCCACGCCAGCCATTGGCCCACTTCGCTGTTCTTATCCACAGAACCATGCCGACGAACTGCCTCGGCTCGAACCGCCTCCACGTACTGCTTCAGTTCATGGGCGCGGTACCAAGCTGCAGCGTTGGCTTCGAATTCCTTTGCTCGGGCCTCCGCCTCACGGCGATGAACCTCAGCTTTGTGCCGCTGCTGTCGCTCTTCCTGTCGCTTCCGCTCCCGCTCTTCTTGCTCTCTCCTCGCTTCCTTTTTGTCATCAGCCGCCTGGATCAATCCTGCGATAAAACGATTCAGGAGAGTTTCCAGCGACTGCTTCTTGCCATCACCCCATCGTCGGCGGCTTCCTGTTCCACCCGATGATTCACCGATCACCAGGGCCAGTTTGCCGGAAGGGGAATAGTCGTACTCAGGCCTTCGTGAAGACAGCCATGTGTATTGCTCGCGCCGCCGTTTCTCTGCCGCCGAGAGTTCGCGTGCCCTCTTGTCGAGGGTTTCCTCGAGTCGGAAACCGATGGTCTCGGTCAGGACTTCGACGTGAGTCAACCCGCTCTTCTTATCTGCGACCGCCAGAGGAAACCCACGCGACTCCAAGGCTTTAACGAGTGCATCCAGAATGAGGCTCGCCCGATCGATCGATTGCGGTCCCACGGTGACCGCCAGACAGCCTTTGGCCCTCGGGGTCACCAATCCTTTTGCATCGGCCTTCGCTGCCCGAAGACTACGGTCGGTTTTCTCGACCAGGGGATGAGGTGAGTGCAGTGTTGTGGGGACAACAATCTGGTGCTCACTTTGCCTTTCCACCTGAATGAGCACTTCGACTTCACTCAGCGGCCGGTCGGGCTCAGCCGGTTTTTTGGTGAGCGAAATGGTGGTCGGCTGCTCTTCATCCAGTTCCGGCAATGGAGTTCGTTCGACCCGATGCCCGAATTGGAGCTTCTGCCAATAGCCAACCGGTGGCGTGGGGATTTGCAGCTTTCGGCAGATCTTCGTCAGGCCGACATCAGACAGTCCATACGAAGGCGCCAGATGGCGCATCGGGTTGGTCCAGACCGCCTCGTACAACTGCTCGCGTGTGAAACTTTCTGGACCAGTTTCTGTTTCCGACATGGCCGCCTCACCAAAATAGACTCATCTCATCATTCCATCCTATGAGCATCTCATTTGAAAGGTCAAATTACAAAGCCGCAGCCGGAAACAGGGGCGTGTGACGTCCCATCTGGGGAGACAAGCAGGGAGCCCAAGTGTCGGACAGGGGCGATCTCCTCAGACCTCGGACAGGAATTGTTCAAGCAGATCCTGAACGCCAACTGAATGGGCAGACTCTTTCAGGTACTCAACATCCGCAGCATTACCGAGCAGTTTCAGCAGCCGGGTAACGTCGTCCGACTGGCGGTCAGACGTTTCGTTTGACTTCCGGTACCTCTCCAGCTTCAAGATGATGGTGTCCTCTGCAGTGGCCACATGGATTTCGAGCGAGTGGCTGTCGCCGAGGCTTTCAATTGTGGCACGGTCCATGACGGACTGGTCAAACGATCGCTGACGACTGACAAAGACGTCGACTTTAAAAGACGTGGGCAGATGGATCAGATTGAAACAAGATGACCGTCGAATCGCATCCCGAATAGCAGGTTCGCTGAGATAGAAATCGTTATCGAAGCAACTGAGAAACTCGGGGATCATTGGCTCTGTCATTTCGGCGACGACGTCGACATCCATCGTGGACCGAGCAGCTCCATGAAAAGAACTGGCGACGCTCCCACCGACATAATGGCGGATGCCGAGTTTTTGAAAAGCGGCAGTAACCGGAGCAAGGGCAGCTACAAGATCGTCGAGATCATTCACTCGTCCCGCTCCTCCTGCCATTGGCGGATTTCGTCGGCCAGTCTTTCCCCATAAGTCAGTGCAATGAACTTGAGTCGCACGTCGTTCTCGGTAAGATCGGGATGACGCCTTTTGATGGCAGCGAATGCCATTCTACGAATTTTTCCAGACCAGGCACACATCCGCTGAATCCGTTCCTGAGGTGTCATCTGGCGCAGACAGTCGAGCTGAACTGCCAGGGCTTCCTCGGTTGTATCGGAAATGTCAGCAGGAATGGCCATCGTACTCCGTCGAGGTATGAACCTTCATTTCGGCACCCCGTTTGAGATAACCGTGTTAACCAACAAGCATCTGTTTATCAGAGAGTCCGAGAGTTTCGTTGAGAATCTACGGGGTGCGTTGGCAATAGCCATGTTTGTTCACGGACCCCGTTTTTCTCTTTCGAAACAGTGAGAGGTTCTTGGTTGGTGGCGAAGTCGTAAATCCTTGTGCCACAACATCGTATACGCGAAACGCCCGGAACCCGAAAGTCGGGGTCCGGGCGTTCACTTGTGGGTGTTTCATTTCGGAAAATGAAAAAGGCTCCCCGACAAGGACTCGAACCTCAAACCTACGGATTAACGGTTGAACATGGAATCAAGGTATTGGGGTGTTTCTCTGAAGAGAACGATTGGCAAACCTTGATTACAGTTTCTTTCACAAATACTGAGTGGGAAGAGAGTTGCGCCATCCAGGTTTTTTGAGTTCCTTGATCAGGATTACCAAGAACTTCAAATTGCTTGTTTTTCCCACCCGACAGGATGCGATGACGAATCTCGAAACACATCTCCATGTTAGTGAAAGCTCGTCCTTCGCTGCCGAGCGCCGCGTCTTCTGACCGATGTCTCACCCTCCCTAAACTGAGAGCAAAAACGCGGCAGGTAAGATGAGGCCCGTGACATAGCTATCAGAAGGAGCTTCTCTGTGATTCATCAGCCCTGTAACGACCGGAATTGGTCGGTCGTTGCAGGGCTTGCTTCGTTTCGAGGCCGATGGTCGGTTCCTTATTCAGTGTTCTGAAATATGGAGGTTCAACTACATGCCGCACATTGTTTTGATTCTCAACCGGAAGTGAGTGATCCTCTCTGCAATCACTCATTGTGTGATTGACTCAGCCTGCCGGAGCCGGTTTTCGGTAGAACCAGGTCGAAGCTCAGCGACCGATTGGGCAGTGCGGTGACCGTCATTCATTTCGGCTTCACGGATCGCTCAAATTCTTGCCGATCGAGGACAGTGTTTTCCAGACTTTTGATCTCGACGGTCATTTTCCCGCCGCGCTCGACAGTCAGTAGAAGGTAACTGTCCTCACCGGCAAGGAACTTTGAGTTTGGATCGGGGTACTGATTTCCCCGACCATTTAAGGCTGTGTTGTAATATGGGAATCCATCGACCTCGGCACGCTCGGCGTAGTCACCAAACCCTGTCATGCAGCAAGTCCCTCCACTACCTAAACTGAGGCCAAAAACGTGGCAGGTAAGATGAGACCCGTAGCATAACTATCAGAACGCGCTTCTCTGAGCTCTTTATGCCTCGTGTAGACCGGAACAATCCGGTCCACATGGGGCTTTCTTTGTTTTGGGGCCGGTGGTCGGTTCCTTTTTCTTTAACCACTCAATGGAGGTTCAACACCATGTCGCACATTGTTTCGATTCAAACAGAAGTCCGTGATCCGGTCGCCATTCGCTCGGTGTGTGATCGACTGAAGCTGCCGGAGCCTGTCTTCGGTGAAGTGAAGTTGTTCAGCAGTTCGGCGACTGGTTGGGCGGTGCGGTTGCCGGAGTGGCGGTTTCCGGTGGTGGCGGACGTCAACACCGGGACACTCGCCTTCGACAACTACAACGGTCGCTGGGGTGAGCAACAACAGCTCGATCGCTTCCTTCAAGGGTATGCGGTTGAGAAAGCAACCATCGAAGCCCGCAAGCAGGGCCATTCCGTGATCGAGCAGTCACTGGAAGATGGCTCGATCAAGCTGACCGTCAACGTCGGAGGTGCTGCATGAGCAGTTTCGGAAAAACCATCGAAATCACCGTCCTGCCTAACGGTCAGACGAACGTCGAAACGAAAGGCTTCGTCGGTGCTGAGTGTCGTCAGGCCAGCCAATTCATTGAGAAGGCACTCGGTCAGCAGACGGACGAAGTCCTCAAGGCAGAGTTTCATCAGACCGCCTCATCACAAGATCAAATCCAACAGAGCGAATAGTTCACCGCTTCCTTTTCTATTCCACAACCTAAAAACAGGAGTCCGTTCATGACATTGATCGAACGGCTTGGGGAGTACGTCCGTGCGTGCTTCACTGGCATCTGGATTGAGAGCCACGAGCACCAGGATGCGCTCGTGGCCATCGCACAACTCTGTCATCAGGAAGAGTGGCAGCTGGCCACCTGGGACATTGAACAGGGATTGAAGGTCCCGGGTGCCGAGATTGAATCGACCGGCAGTGATCCACTGGCGGCCATTCGAGCCGTCAACTCGTTGGCCACGCCGGATGGGACCGCCGTTCTCGTCCTCCAAAATTTTCACCGGTTCCTGCAATCGGCGGAGATTGTTCAGGCGATTGCCCAGCAGATCATTACAGGCAAGCAGAACCGCACGATTCTCGTCGTGCTGGCTCCCGTGGTGCAACTTCCGATCGAACTCGAAAAACTGTTCGTGGTCATCGAGCATGAACTCCCCGATCGCGAACAACTGACAGAAATTGCACGGGGGATCGCCACCGAAGATTCCGAACTTCCCGACGGACCAGAGCTGGAAACGGTTCTCGATGCCGCCGCCGGTCTGACGCGCATGGAAGCCGAAAACGCCTTCAGCCTGTCACTGGTTCGCCATGGTCGCGTGACGCCGGATGCGGTCTGGGAACTGAAAACGCAGACACTGAAGAAATCGGGTTCACTCGCACTGCATCGTGGTCGGGAAGATTTCAGCAGTCTCGGCGGGATGACAGCCTTGAAGTCGTTCTGCAAACGGGCCCTGCTGCATCCCAGCCGTGGCAATCACTTGAAGCGGCCGCGTGGCGTGCTGTTGCTCTCTCCACCGGGGTGCGGCAAATCGCAGTTCTGCAAAACACTCGGTCACGAAGTTGGCAGACCGGTACTGACTTTGGATGTCGGCAGCTTAATGGGATCGCTCGTTGGTCAAAGCGAGGAACGCACACGGCAGGCGTTGCGAGTGATCGACGCCATGGCTCCCTGCGTACTCATGATCGACGAAGTCGAGAAGGCGTTTGCGGGGGTCAATGGCAGCGGCGACTCGGGAGTGTCGTCCCGCATGTTCGGAACGTTTCTGAGCTGGCTCAACGATCACACCTCCGATGTCTTCGTGGTCTGCACAGCCAACGACGTCTCAAAACTCCCACCGGAGTTCGGACGCAGCGAACGGTTCGATGGAATCTTCTTCCTTGACCTTCCAGGGGGAGAAGAGAAAGCTGCGATCTGGAACATTTACCGGACAATGTTCCAGATTGATCCAGACCAGCGTGTGCCAAACGACGCCGACTGGACCGGTGCGGAGATTAAAGCCTGTTGCCGGTTGTCGGCACTGCTCGATGTGCCGCTGATTCAAGCAGCACAGAACGTGGTGCCGGTGGCGGTGACAGCTGCAGAGTCGGTCGAGCGCCTGCGAACCTGGGCCAGCGGTCGCTGCCTGTCCGCCAATGAGCCGGGTCTGTATCGCAGCGAAGCCAGGTCTTCGAAATCACGTCGACGTGTCAGTCGTGATCTCTCCAACAACTGACCTGGCGTGCCAGGTTGTTTCAATCTACTGAAAGGTTTTCTATGTCCGAGCAGGAGAAGTATTGGTATCAGGATGGTTGGAACCTCCTGACGATCGTAGCGGTGTTGATTCCGATTGGAGTTTGGGCCAATCAGTACTGGCAGCAGCAGAAGGAGCTGCAAAAGCCTGTAGCGATGGCGCTGAGTACAGGCTACCTGGAGCAGCCGTTCAACGGCGATCCTGTCTTACACCTGAAGTTCTGGCACGTTCATCGGGGCAACCTGAAGCAGGGACGGCTGACGGTCTTGGCAGGCTCTCCGGAGTCACCGAAAGACTAACACTTTCGCATCCACGCGTTCGACACCTGGGAACCGAACGTCGACCACGCTGTGACCTGGCAAGTGCCACTGCCCGGTTATCAACTCGATCAGCCTGTTCCGGTTCGTGTTCGTCTCGAAGCCGAGAACGCTCGCCCGTACGCAGACACCCGAGTGTGGCTCGGGACGGATTGGGTCAAAGAGGAGTCCGCTCTTTCCAAGTGAGTCCATTTCCGACTTCACTCCAACGATGTCACGCCGCTCAGTCTTCACAGACTGGACGGCGTTTTTTCATTTCACCAACCAATTCAAGGAGAACTCTGTGAGTACTGTGCTGGAAAACAACAACGACACTCAGAATGTTCAAACTCAACTGGCGGCTCGACGGATGCGGGCCAGCATGGCAGCCATCAAAGTCGTGTTCACCTGGCTGGGCACCACCAAGACCCTGTCAACCGATCAGAAGACCGTCGCGGCAGATGTTTTTGGAGCGGATGAAGCCTCCATCAGTGCCTCCAAACGGTTGCTGGATCCCAAGCACCCAGCCTTGGCGGCCGTCACCAAGATCAAGGGACGTGTCACCAAGTTCTGGAAGGACAACAGTCTGCCCTTTCCAGAAGGGGGTATCCGCCTGATCCGTCACGATCAGATCAGCGAATTCGACGACACACTGAACGGTTTTCGTGAAGAACTCGATGCTGCGGTGATGGAACTGGAACAGCACTATGACGAGATGCGTTCAGCGGCTCGTGAGCGGCTGGGTTCTTTGTTTAACGCCAGCGATTACCCGACGACATTGATCGGTGCGTTTGGCATTGAACACTGCTTTCCCGCTGTCGAGGCTCCTGAATATCTGCGACAGTTGAACCCGGAAGTCTATCAGCAGGAGTGCGACCGGGTGCAGGTGCGGTTCACCGCAGCAGTGGAACAGGCCGAACAGATGTTCTTTGAACAGCTTTCCGGTCTGGTGGATCACCTGGTCGAGCGGATGTCCGGGACCGATGATGGCAAGCCGAAGACATTTCGTGACACCACGGTGGAGAACCTGAACGAGTTCTTCGCCCGGTTCCGCCAGTTGAACATCGGCGGCAACGCGGATCTCGAAGAACTCGTGGAACGTGCTGAGTCGATCGTCAGTGGCGTACAGCCACAGCAGTTGCGTGACAACGCTTCACTGCGGCAGCACCTTGCGACGCAAATGTCGACCGTCCAGGCCAGTCTTGATGGTCTGCTCGTGGATCGCCCCCGCCGCAATATTCAACGTCGGCCTCGATAAGGAGGGTGCCGTGCAACTGCTTATTCAACAGAACGGCAACTGTCGCTGCGTGTATTCTGAGACCATCGACATTCAGCAACTCGGATCGGCAGACATTCAGCGTGGCTCGCATGTTGAGCCGACAGCAGACGGAGAATGGACTGCCGATCTCTCCCCCGTGAACGGTCCTGTGCTGGGGCCGTTCAAAAACCGCAGCGAAGCGCTCGACGCCGAAGTTGCGTGGTTACTTGCCAACTGGTTGACGCCAGCCGAGTGACAACAACCTGATCTTTCGCTTCGCATCGTGCGGGGCGGTTGTGTTTCTTCACGACCGCTCCGTGATGGAGTGGTCGTGTTCATATTTCACAGTATTTATTCCAAAACTCTATGGAGATCACGATGACCCAAAATGAAATCGACTCTGCGGTGGCATTCGCGACGGGTGAGTGCCTCTGCGAAGTTCAACGACGTGGCTTCAGTATTGCCGATCCAGTTGACGTGCACTTTGATCCTGAACCGGATGACCTGCCACCGTGCACCATCGACTGGGATGAAGTTGATCTGCAACGGAATGTCGCGGTGGTAGAACAACCGGTACGGGCGAACAGACGCCTGGTCTGAACCTTTGCTTTTACTTCAAATTCCTGAACAACTTGAGCGGGAGTTCCTCATTAATGTCTGAACCAAAGCGTTCCGCTCACAACTTGTTTTCGCACGGTCAGATCATGTGTCCCCCGCATGCTCTGGAAACAATTTCTTTCGATGAAATCCAACAAGCGTTGACCCGTCACTTCAGCGGTGATTGGGGTGACTGTGACCCCGCAGATGCAGCGGCGAATGATCTCGCAGTCGTTGAAGGAACACGACTGTTCTCAGTCTACCACGACGCCCATGGCCAGAAGTTCTGGATCATTACTGAAGCGGATCGGTCCGCAACAACGGTGTTGCGGCCGGCAGATTACTAATTACGACAACTTGCAAATTCAAACACAGAAAGACCACACATGAAAATTCTCTTGATCAACAATGACGGTGCTGGCTTCGCGGATCAAATTGAGATCGCGCACGGCACGACTCTCGGCCAATTGTTCCAAGACCGAGTTCCACACGGGAGGCCGCAGGACTACCTGATTCGCGTCAACCGACAGCCCGCCACCGCAGACGATGTGTTGCAGGAGGGCGACCGCGTTTCAATGACACCCACAAAAATTGAAGGAGCGATTCATCTTCCCAATCGCGATTTCTCGACCACGAAAGGAAATTTATGGGAGCGCGACAACGCCTCAACAGCTTGTACTTCATCGGAGTCCTGATCATCGCAGCCAGTATTGGCGGGGCTGCCAATTCGTGGACAGTGTTCTGTCTCGTCGCTGGAGTGCTGATCGCGGCAGCAATTTACGGCGGTGACATCCGTGTTTCACCAAAGACTCCACACAGAACCCATCGACGGCAGCATCACCCTCGACAACGCCGACGTCCCAAACGCTGATTCTTTTCACAACCTCACCGGGACACTTGTCAATGAACTGGCAAGTGTCCCGGTTTCTTTTTCCATCACCAACGACGGAGGTCCGCATCATGAACCGCTCCAACCATGATCGCCAACTGCTGAAAGCAGCGGTCATGCTCAAAGAAGCTTATGACACGACCCAACTTCCCACAGCAACCCACTCATTCCCCACTGAGTCATTCCCCACTGAACAGTGGCAGAGAATTCAACGGCTGGAACGACAACAACAGTTGGCCGAGAAACACGGGTATGCCGTTGCTGCTCAGTCCTGTCGTCAGCGATTGAGTGAACAGATTCGTTGCTGCGTACAGGAACTCCAGCAATACGAAATGCAACTCTCGCAGACTCTCCGATCTCAGTCCGTTCCCTCATTACAAATGTTGTACGCAGAGCTGCAAGCTCTGGATGACGAATTCGTTGACGTCGAGATCGATCGAGTCCTCAAAGAGGTTGTTGTTGGCACAGAACCAATTGTCCTGGAAGGGATCGATCTCGGTCGTTTCCAGATTCGACTTTCGCTGAAGAGAGTCGGCGTTCAGGGTTCCTTCGGTGTCACTCCTCTCGATCCGAACCCCTCATCACCAGACGACAACGTCTCGCACCCTCACGTTCAGGGCGACTCGCTCTGTCCAGGTGAGGGAACCCAAGCAATCAACAACGCGCTCGCAGCAGGTCGCCTGACCGATTTCTTTCTCACGGTGAGACAGATTCTGCTGACCTACAACTCATCGTCCGCTTATGTCTCACTCTGTGACTGGCACGGAGTCGCTTGCGGGGCTTGTGGAGACATGGTGAACAGGGATGACTGTCGCGACTGTGAGCGCTGTCAAGAATCACTCTGTGATTCCTGCAGCCGCCATTGTCAGGGCTGCGAAGTCACGCTCTGCAATGAGTGCTCAGAAACCTGCACCGAATGTGATGACAGTTATTGCCGCGACTGCCTCGAAAACGAACTCTGTCCCAGTTGCCTTGAACTAGAGGATCTTTCGAATTGGTTTGCAGGTTCTGCCTCGTGGCGAACAGTATTTTCACTAGAGAAATACGTCCTTCACGGGCACACGGTAGAGCAAACTGCTCTAGAAATGGAAGACCATGATGACGAATCGGAAGACACACCCGCTCCCCCGACGACACCTGCGACGACCACGTCAGAAGCGACAGCGAAAACCAACACGTCCCACGCTACGGTTCAGTCCCTATGCCTGGGCAAAGTTATTACACCTGCGTGACGCTGGGCCGACGGAAGTCGGTGGGTTTGGAATGACCGAAGCAGAAGACCTGTTGTTCGTCAATGACTTCGTCCTCATCGAACAACACTGCACCGAAGTGACCGTCGCATTCGAAGACCTCGCTGTCGCGGACTTCTTTGACGATCAAATCGACCGTGGCTACCGTCCCGAACAGTTTGCACGCATCTGGATCCACACGCATCCCGGAGATTCTCCTCAACCCAGCCATGTTGACGTTGAGACGTTCGAGAGAGTCTTCGGACATTGTGATTGGGCTGTGATGTTCATCATCGCGCAAGGTGGGAAGGCCTACGCCGAACTCTCCTGGCGTCATGGCGGTCCTGCGGCACTTCGCATGAATGTGAAAGTCGATTATTCACAACCGTTCGCCAGCAGCGGCCAGCATACATGGAACGCAGAATATCGCAGCTGCGTTCACAAACAACACGCACTCAATCCGTACGACTTCGACGAATGGGAAGGGTGGTTCTCCGAGAACGAGAATGCTCCAGAACTCAACAGAGATCCAACACGTGATTTCAGCACCTCATAAATCGACTACGAATCCATCATGAACTCAGCCCTCCCGGAGAACGCATGACCACAACGAAAGTCCGCTTCACTCGTCAGCAAGAACTGGTCCCGATGGAGAAACTTAAGAATCTCAAAGTGACCGTGATTGGAGTCGGCGCCATCGGCCGCCAAGTTGCCATTCAACTCGCTTCCATCGGTGCCAGGTCGATTCAACTTATCGACTTCGACACAGTCGAACCGACCAACATCACTACTCAGGGTTATTTTGAAGCAAACCTCGGTCGCTCCAAAGTCGAAGCGACTGCGGAGCACATGCGAGAGATTGACTCCAACGTCGAAGTCTCCACGATCCAAGACCGCTACCGTCCCCGGCAACATATTGGCGAGGCCGTGTTCTGCTGCGTCGATTCGATCAGCAGCCGCGCAGCAATCTGGAAGTCAGTGAAAGGCCGACAGCAGTTCTGGTGCGACGGTCGCATGCTCGGCGAAGTGATCCGCATCCTGACAGCGACCAATTCAGAATCTCGTCATCACTACCAAACAACCCTCTTCCCTCAATCCGAAGCTCAATCTGGCAGTTGCACCACCCAATCCACCATCTACACCGCCAACCTCGCCGCCGCCCTGATGCTGCACCAATTTACTAGATGGATGAGAGAGATTTCAGTGGATTTAGACATGACGCTCAATCTGGTTGCCGCTGAGATGACATCACTCTCTCTAATGGGATGGTCTGGGATGGCCACCGCCCATTGAAAACATCTCAGTTCTGATGAATTGATAACGATTCTGTCCGCAAGCCCAAAACTCTTGTGGTGTTTTTGTGGCGTTACCATTCCCTGTTCAGCTTGTTCTATGGTTAATTCATTGACTGACCTTGTGGCGCAAGTCGTTTGAAAATAGCGACTTGATGGTAATTTGAAAGGTAGGGGATTTCCACCTCGGAGAATCTCCCCCTCTCCGCTTTTGATTTTTCTGCGACACTGAGCGACAGGACGAGTGATCTCCTGTCGCTTTTTGCATTTGTGGCTCTTCGCAATCACCCTTTTGATGTCCCTTGGGCTCTTGCGGTGTGTCGATCTGAAGCCATCTATCTTCGGTGCCGATCCCCGGCCTCTTTGCGGGCGCGAGAAACGCGAAAGTGTTTTAATGGTCCTCGTCTTTGGAGAGTTTTTTGATTGGTGTCAGGTCGAGTTTGCGGAATTCGACTTCTGAGCCTTCTGCTTGTACGGCGATCTGCCCTTTTGAGGCTGTGCATTGGGTGCCGTGGTTGACGAGGTCTCCGTTGACCCAAACTTTGACCTGATCTTCAAAGCATTCAATGACCATTTCGTTCCATTCACCGACCGGTTTTTCGGAATCGTCTGTCAAATTAAGAATTCGCCGACCTTTGCCTTCCGTGATTCCCCAGTTTTCTTTTGGACCACGCCGCTTCACCATGTCGGGAACAGTGATGTCCTGCACGATGCACCAGAAGTCGCCGGCATGTTTGTGGTTCATTTGAACTTCGATCGACTTGGGGAACATTTTGTAGAGTGCTCGTGGCGTCGATGCATGAACCAGCACACCACAGTTTCCCGGTTTTCCTGCAAAACGATATTGAACGACCAGTCGATAGTTTTCGTAGGATGCATCGGTGATCAGATGACCTTGCGGAGTTCCCAGGCTGACCAGCATTCCATTGCGAACGATGAATGGAGATTCTTTATCCGGATCGTTGTCTTGGGCTGGGACGTCGATGTGCCAGCCGCTCAAGTCTTTGCCGTTAAACAGTTCTTCCGCGACTGTCGTACGTTCGCAAGTGAAGAGTGCACAAAGGCAAACAATCGCGAATCGAAGGATGTTTGAAGGAGAGTGGCTTGGCATCTGAGAATCCTGTGAATGAAAGTTGGGTCAGTCAGTCTTCAAACTATTGTAGTGATATTCATCAAGAGTTTGACCAGTCACGATCTCGAAACGAGGTGGATCGCTACCCTCGCGGTCTGTAGAAATGGATCAGGATTACATGTTCTTGGGTTGCAATGTACGATGCATTGGAATGCTATCGCATCACTGCTCAATGAATGGGAAACGGTGATGTAAGCATCATCACCAGGCAGCCTGGTCAAGAGTGACAAGTCGCGGCGATGTTTGAAGACTTTGATCCAGGGTGTTTCAAGCGGCTGCTGAGGCGGTTTTCTGAGGCTGTACAATTCAACCCGTTGATGGAAGCAATTATGAGTTTCCGAAGAACGAAAATTGCTGTTTTTCGCATCGTTCAGTGGCAGCTGATCTGCTGTGCCATACTGCTTATCTCGGCAACACTCTTAGCTGAAGATTCCCGTTCGCCGGTCTCCTTCAACCGAGACGTTCGGCCAATACTGTCGGATAAGTGCATGTTCTGTCACGGCCCCGACAAAGCGACGCGCGAAGCTGATTTGAGACTGGATCACGAACAGACGACTCACGAAAGGGTTCTGGTTGCGGGGCATCCTGGCAAGAGCGAATTGTTTCGCCGCATTACAGCGGAGGACGAAGACGAAATGATGCCGCCGAGCGATAGCGGACGCACGCTGACGAAGAAAGACATCGAAGTTCTGCGACGCTGGATTCAAGAGGGGGGACGCTACGAGGAACACTGGTCATTCATTGCCCCGGCCCGAGGTGAGCTTCGGAAAGTCTCGGAGCCGGATCGCGTTCAAAACCCTATCGACACATTCGTGCTCTCGCGATTAGAAGACCAACAACTTAGCCCATCAAAGCGGGCCGCGAAGCAGACACTCTTGCGCCGCGTGACTTTCGACCTCACCGGGTTGCCACCGACTTTGAAAGAGCTTGAAGCATTTCTCGCTGACGATTCCGAAGATGCTTACGAGCGTGTTGTCGACCGCCTGTTGAGATCGCCTCGCTACGGCGAGCACATGGCGCGCTACTGGCTCGACGCTGCTAGGTACGCTGACACCAACGGTTTCTTTGTTGATATGGAACGCTCGATGTGGCGCTGGCGAGATTGGGTCATTGATGCATTCAATGAGAACATGCCGTTTGATCAATTTACGATCGAGCAGTTGGCTGGCGATTTGCTTCCCGACGCAACTTTAGACCAGAAGATTGCCAGCGGTTTCAATCGTAACCACATGATTACGCGGGAGACCGGAGCAATTGAAGAGGAGTACCGTGTTGAATATGTCGTTGATCGGGTCCATACGACGGCGACCACTTGGCTGGGGCTGACGGTTGCATGTGCGCGTTGCCACGATCACAAGTTTGATCCCATTTCGCAGAAAGAGTTTTTTAGTCTGTTCGCATTCTTTAACAATGTTCCCGAAGATGGTGTCAGCAAACGGAGTGGGAACGCTCTCCCGCTCTTGCAACTCCCTTCCGAGGATTTAGAGCAACAGCTCTCGCGACTGAATCGTGAGATTGTCGAGATCGAAAAGAAGGTCGCAGCGATCGAACCGAAGTTTTTGGAGGCTCAGACAAACTGGGAGCAGTTCTCGCTGACCCATCAACCAAAGTTGCCGACCGAGGATTTGTTGGCTCATTTTCGGCTGGACGACAACGCTGCGAATGATGGTCTCCTCGCATCTCACGCAGAGGCAGACGGAAACGTCGAGTTCGAGAAAGGGTTTCTCGGACAAGCTGCGAAATTTGATGGGGACTCCGTTCTCGAATTCAACGAGTCAATCAGCATTGACTACGACACTCCATTTTCAATGAGTGCCTGGGTCAAGCCGACGGGGGGACGTCCTGCTTGTGTACTTTCCAAGAATGACGACGTCAAAAAGCTGCGCGGGTTTGATTTGATGATTGTGAAGAACAAGCCGATCGTGCATTTGATTCATCAGTGGAATCATAATGCGATCAGTGTCACAACGAAAAAGGGGCTCGCCGGCCCGCAGTGGCAGCACCTTTGCGTGACTTACGACGGATCTTCATCAGCTGCTGGTGTGAAGATTTATGTCGATGGAGAATCACAACAATTAGAGATCGAATTCGACAGCCTTTCTGGTTCGATTCAGACGGAGCAACCGTTACGTGTCGGTCGGCGTAGCACCAGCGCAGCGTTTGTCGGTCTAATTGACGACGTGCGGCTATATGCGGAAGAACTTCCGAAAGAGCAGGTAGATGAGTTGTTTGGAGTTCAGTTGATCGACGGGGTCGCGAGTCTTCCACGGGATGATCGACCAGGGTATGCCAAACAGCAACTTCTGCAACACTTTCTGAACACACCAGAGGCGGCGGAGTTTCGGGAGGTTTACGAAATGCGAAAGCGGCTGCTCGATCGGTACTCAGAGTTGAAAACGACGATTCCCAGTATGATGGTGATGCAGGAGAGCGAGCAGCCACGCGAAACCTTCGTGCTGATTCGTGGGCAATACGATCAGCCCGGAGAAAAAGTCGATGCGGGGGTGCCTGCGTTTCTGCCTCCATTTTCCGACGCTCTGCCGCGTAATCGACTCGGATTTGCCAAATGGCTGGTTGATCCGGCGAACCCGTTAACAGCGCGGGTGGCTGTGAATCGCTATTGGCAACAGTTCTTTGGGACTGGACTGGTGAAGTCGACAGATGACTTCGGATCTCAAGGTCAATGGCCGAGCCACCCTCAATTGCTGGACTGGTTGGCGGTTGAATATCAGGAGAGTGGATGGGACACAAAGCATCTGCTCAAATTGATTGTCATGTCAGCAACCTATCAACAGGAATCGCGAATCACCAAAGAGAGTTGGGAACGCGATCCCGAAAATCGATTGTTGGCACGCGGGCCAAGATTTCGCATGGATGCAGAAGTTGTGCGAGATAATGCGCTCGCGATCAGTGGGTTGCTAGAAAATAAGTTGGGTGGTCCGAGCGTGAAGCCGTATCAACCTGCAGGACTTTGGAAGGCGGTCTCCTACGGCGGAGACCTGTCGTATGTCCCGGATTACGGCAACGGTTTGTATCGTCGTAGCCTGTACACGTACTGGAAACGACAAAGTCCTCCGCCAGCTCTCATGGCGTTCGACGCACCGACGCGTGAGACCTGCACCGTCAGCCGTCCGCGAACTAACACGCCGATGCAGGCTTTGGTGTTGATGAATGATGTCACGTATGTCGAAGCGGCACGTCTGTTGGCTCAACAGATGATGGAGTTGTCCACAGACCGCCCCGCCGATCGGATTGTGTATGCGTTCCGGCTGGCGACGTCTCGAAAGCCTCTTGATAGTGAACTCGCCGTTCTGCAAAAGACATTTCAGCGTCAACTCAACCGTTTTCAGAATGACGAACAAGCTGCCCTGGCCCTGCTGTCAGTTGGTGAGTCTGATCGAGCTGAATCGCTGGACGTCAGCCATCACGCAGCCTGGACGATCGTCGCCAGTATGATTTTGAATTTGAATGAGACCATTACGAAAAATTAAAACGCCTTCCTGTTTTCTGTGCCAGCAGAGAGAGTGTTGTTCATGCGGAAGATGCACATGACCACGATAAGCGTTGAGGGTACTCTTAATTCGCAGAAGTTGTTCGAGACAGAGAAAAATCAATGACTCCATTCAACCACCTGACTCGGCGACAACTGCTCTCGCGTAGTGCTTGCGGGATTGGCACGGCGGCGCTTGCCTCACTCCTGACTCCCGACGCAAGCGAAGCTGCGAATCAAACGGAAGGCCCTGCTGGACTTCTCGCGCAACCGCATTTCCCTGCCAGGGCGAAACGAGTGATCTACTTGTTCATGCATGGTGGTCCGTCGCAGATGGAGATGTTCGACTACAAGCCGACTCTCCGAAAAATGCACGGGATGGAAATCCCTGATTCTGTTCGAGGTGATCAACGGCTGACCGGGATGACTTCAGGACAGGCTACTTTTCCGATTGCTTCGCCACAGCAGTTTAAGTTCAAACAACACGGAAAGAGTGGCGCGTGGGTCAGTGAACTGATGCCGCATTTGGCTCGGCGCTCCGATGAGATTTGTTTTATCAAGTCGATGCACACCGAAGCGATCAATCATGATCCTGCGATCACATTACTGCAAACGGGACACCAACAGCCCGGTCGCCCCAGCCTAGGGGCTTGGTCGAGTTATGGGTTAGGCAGCGAGAATGCAAACTTGCCGTCGTTCGTCGTGCTGATCTCAGACGGTTCCGCCTCACGTCCCACCGATCCACTCTATGCTCGCCTGTGGGGGACCGGGTTTCTACCGTCGAGTCATCAGGGGGTCAACTTCCGTAAGAGTGGCGATCCAGTCTTGTATCTGTCCAATGCGAAGGGAATAGATTCCGCCTCACGACGATTAATGCTGGATGGATTGGCAGACCTCAATCATCAGCGTTATGAGACCGAAGGGGACCCGGAAATTCTGACACGCATTGAACAGTACGAGATGGCATATCGCATGCAAACATCTGTTCCTGAACTGACGGACCTCTCCAATGAGTCCGCCAGCACGCTCAAAATGTATGGGGATGACGTCACGACTCCCGGAACCTACGCTGCGAATTGTTTGCTTGCTCGACGGTTGGCGGAGCGTGATGTGCGATTCATTCAGCTTTACCATCGTGGCTGGGACCAACACTATAATCTGCCGAGTGACATTCGTTTGCAGTGTGGAGACATCGACCAACCGACCGCTGCACTGCTCACTGATCTCAAACAGCGAGGGTTGCTGGAAGAGACGCTCATTGTCTGGGGCGGAGAGTTTGGACGGACGGCGTACAGTCAGGGGAAACTGTCAACAACCGATTATGGGCGAGACCATCACGGACGTTGCTTCACGATGTGGATGGCAGGGGGAGGGATCAAACCAGGTATCAGCTACGGCGAAACCGATGAGCTTTGCTACAACGTCGTCAACAACCCTGTTCATGTTCACGACTTGAACGCAACGATCCTTCGTTGCATGGGGGTCGACCATAAAAAGCTGACGTTTAAGTTTCAGGGTCGTGACTATCGTCTCACGGATGTCGAAGGAAATGTCGTCGAAGCAATCTTGGGATAGCGGAAGTGGTCTCTTCAACGTTGAGAAAACGGCTCTACTCTTCTCTCACGTGACCGTACCAGTTCGCTAATGTTGCGGGTTTCACGCCCATGTGAGACATGGCAATTAACGACCAGTTGCGAAGGGTTTGTTTTGCGACTCCATTTTTTTCCCAGCGGCGAGCGCTGACTTCCAATGGGTGATCAGCGACGACGAGCTTGCCCTCACGTTTTAGTTGCTTCGAAAAGTAGAGATCTTCCATCAGCGGGATTTCCGGGAATCCCCCCAGTTTCTCAAAAAGATCTCTTTTCAGGAACAGTCCCTGATCGCCGTAAATCCAACCCAGATTTCTGACGCGCCAAGAGTTTCCGCGTTCTACAATTCGATACTTCCGCGACGAATGGGCGATCTCCTGTCTAAAGCAGCCTGCTGCAACTCCCGGCATTGAGAGAGTTGCTACAACTGCGTCTGTGAAGCTTGTGACGACTTGACAGTCAGCGTGTAAGAAAAGCAAGAACTCGCCTGTCGCTTTTGCCGCTCCGGTGTTTTGCTGAAGGGCGCGACCGAGTGGAGCTGACAGAACTACGTCCGCTGCCACTGCTTTCTCCAATGTCGCATCCGTGCTCCCACCGTCAACGACGATCACCTCGCACTGCCCGGCACGTTGAGTTTGTTTGATGGTCAACTCAATATTCTGCTCTTCATTAAGCGTCGGGATGATGACAGAAATGAGTGAGCTCATGTCAAGAAAACCATTGGAGCGAACAACAGAAGAGCAGGGTAGTGTTTGATTCTCAGCTTCCTTCGTTCGCTGAAAACTGATGTCTCGGTTCGACCATTTGGAATGTCAGAATCGCACTCAAAATGACCAGGAAGCTGACACCAAAAAATGGGATCTCATAAGGAATGGTGTCGATCAGGAAACCGACCAGGGGTGAAAACACAAATGGGAGCGCGAACATGATTTTCATCGTGCTCAAGTATTGTGGATGATGTTGCTCTTCAACAAGTTCGAGCGTGTAGTTGAGGATCGTACGCATCAAAACGGGGGTGAGCCCGAGCAGGACGAATGTTAACCAGAACCATTCCGCCGCATTGGGAATCACTCCCCAGGCAAACATGATAGCCAGAATCGGCGTCAATGAGACGGCAAACAATCCGATGCGAATCGCGAGTCGGTTCCCGAACTGGTCGGCGATACGCCCTAGAATTGGACTGTAAAACCCGACGCTGATGTTCTGTGCAATCACCCAGTAAATGAGGTCTGTCTCGGATGTTCCCACTTTGGTCATTCCCAGCCATTGATAATGGGGGAATACGAGCAGCGAGGAAATAAAGAGCATCGAGACAAACGCAGCTTTTCGAAATGCTTGGTCGTGGAGGAAAATTTTCCACGCAGTTGCGAATGGCTGAATGATTTTCATCGGCCTGAGACCGTCATCTTTGTCTCGTTCTTCAACACAAAACAGAGCGACACAACCTGCTGCCAGAAAGGCTGTTCCATTGAATAGAAAGACCCACGTGAAACCATCATGATTCGGAATGCTTAGCCATGGCTGTAACCAAAACAACGCTGCCGTGACCGCAAAGAATGATCCAATGACGCCACCGACTCCGAGGAGGAATCCGCGCCGGTTTGGTCGGACCAGCTTTCCTTGCAGAGTTCCAAAGGCAAGTTGATTGATGCCAGTCGCGGAAAAGAAAATAAAGTACAACACCAAAAAGAAAGGAGGCATCCACCATGTACGACGATCTTCCAGTCCATACCAGACCGCTGACAGCAGCAGAAAGGGAAGAGCCATCGCAATAGCTGTGGCAAACAATGGAAGCTTCTTCAGTGGGTGACTTCGCAAACGGTCCGCATACATCAGCGGTGGAACGGACTGTCCGACGCGGCTAAGAATAGGCAATAGCCCGCGCATCCACCCGGCTCCGGAGATGACATCGACCACAAAGGGCATGATCACGCTCTCGGTTTTGAAGATCCAGCCCACACGAAGGACAACGTTTTGCAGTGCAAGCGTTGCTAAATTTCGATTTTCAATTTTTGCTTGATCCGATCGAACTTCGCGATCGTCCTGCCCCTCCATGATGTCCAGTCCTGGTGTGATCACCTGTTGAGAATTGTGTTTGCGATTCCATCTCCTCAAATCAAGATGAGAATCCAGAGTGACAGCAGAGGCCGTCACTCTCGGTCTGGGGTGCCATTGCACCTCCGTGCTTGCTGTGCTCGTGAAGAAACGGTTCTCTCAGAAGAAACGCTGAACTTCAAAATGCAGATCGGGCACATCAATATGAAAAATGCTTTGATCCGGTCAGTGTTCCCACATTGTTCCCATGATTGATGGGATGTGACGTTAGCTTATCGTCATTGACACCAGAATCAAACAGGCACAAAAAAAGGGCGGCACAAGAATGTGCCGCCCTGAGCGTGATTGTGAGCCATAAAATGAGTCAGCGAACTGATTACGCTGCTGCGGACTCGTCTTCTGAGAACAGTTTTTCTTCACCCAAGACAACCTGTGGAGTGATCACATAATGCTTACCCCGTTCTTGATCGGGCAGTTCGAACATGATTTCGAACATCACATCTTCGATCACACTTCGCAGTCCACGGGCTCCAGTCTCTTTGGCTCTGGCGACTTTCGCGATTTCTGTCAGAGCTTGTGGCTGGAATTCGAGGGTCGCCCCTTCCATTTCGAAGAGCTTCGTGTATTGATTCACGAGTGAGTTCTTCGGTTCGGTCAAGACGCACACCAGTTCGTCTTCGGTCAAGCTGCGAAGTGTTGTGAGTACGGGCAATCGTCCGAGGAGCTCGGGGATCAGTCCGTATTCGAGGACATCTTCGACGGTTGCTCGTGCGAGAAGTTCACGTCGCTGATCTTCTACGCTGCGAGCATCGTGTCCGAATCCGATCATCTTGCGACCGAGTCGCTTGGCGATGATTTCTTCCAGCCCGACAAATGTTCCCCCACAGATGAAGAGGACGTTTGTGGTGTCGACTTGGATATATTGTTGCTCGGGGTGTTTGCGTCCCCCTTGAGGTGGAACGTTGGCGATCGTTCCCTCAAGCATTTTCAACAGTGATTGCTGGACCCCTTCGCCGGAGACATCTCGTGTAATCGAGACGTTCTGACTGGTCTTTCCGATCTTGTCGATCTCATCAATGAAGATGATCCCACGTTGGGCACTTTCGATATCGAAGTCCGATGAGTGAAGAAGTTTGAGAAGCAAGTTCTCGACGTCTTCACCAACGTACCCAGCTTCGGTGAGGGTTGTGGCATCACCGATGGCAAAGGGGACTTGCAAGAACCGAGCGATGGTTTTCGCAAGCAGCGTTTTTCCCGATCCCGTTGGGCCGATAAACATGATGTTGGATTTTTCAATTTCCACATCGTTTTCGACATCGTCGACAAGCATGAGTCGCTTGTAGTGATTGTGGACAGCGACGGCCATTGTTCGTTTGGCACGTCCTTGACCAATCACGTATTGATCCATATGAGCGACGATCTCGCGAGGAGTCGGAACTTTTTGGAACAGTTTCTTATTGTCGCCACGCCGACGGCGATCCTGATCGAGAATGGATTGACATAAGTCGATACATTCCCCGCAGATGTAAACATCTCCAGGACCTTCTACAAGTGGCCCGACATCGCGATAGCTCTTTCCGCAGAAAGAGCAGTTCGCGTTTTTCTTTCCGGAACCGCCTCGGCTCGAAGTAAACTCTTTGGAGGTCATGTAATTTCCTTCACAGCTGTCGACCAGTGTAATGATCGTCGGCAGGTCTCGAAACATCCTCCATGCCGTGTTTCGAGTTGATTGTCATTTGGATCATCGTGAACCGAAACTGATGTGGTCAATCTCTGTCGTCAAGTTTTCAGGATTCATCGGATATAAATTAGGCAAGGTTTAGGATGCCAAATTTAGAATGTGGCCTGAAATCGCGCAAAAGTTGCACTCTTCAATCTTTTGTTGAGCGGGAACTTTGTCTCTGCAGGATTTCCAGTGTGATCACTTCACCGGAGCGATCACTCACAGAAGATGGATCCCGTCGCGTCCCAATTCGCAGTGGTACGCTTTGATCTCAACTTTTGTGTTTGGATCGACTTTTTAACTGACCCTTGATGGATCGGAATTCTTCTTTCGAGAGGTCACCTCCGAGGTGCAATTCTTCCATTTGATTTAGTATTTCATCGGTAGCGTCCGCAGGATCATCACGATCCCGATACCATGACCGTACTCTCTGGATTCCCACTGCGAGAAGAAGCAACGCAACTACGAGGCCAATACCGAGAATTGAGGTCCACTCTCTGAGGTTTTCCAGCTTTTCTTGTTGCATTGGGTTCAATTGGGTGGCCTCCCTTCAAGTTAACATGCATTATCTGCCGATAAGCCATCAAAGACAAGAACTTGATTGACTGCAACGGCAATCTTCACCGGTTACCACTTTTCTCAGCCGATTCGGTCCGTGTAACTCTTTCAAATCAGGTTCGTAGAACTGACAACCAGGAACAGTCTGAAACGGCTGTTACCCAAACCGAATGTCTCAATCAGGTCGATGATCAAAAGACCAGGGATTGAGAAACCTGGAGCATTTTCAATACTTTCCGTGGCCATGAAGTTCACAATCTTGACTTCATGAGCTGTTCGCCATGAGGCAGAACGTGAAGTCCAATATTGGATTTGCTCCATGAGAAAATGTATGGAATTGGACATTAAAATAGAATCTCAGTAATCCCAATTTTCTTTGGAGAAAAACTCCTCTGTGCCTTCATCCTGGTTTGTCAGACTTAGAGTCGCCTCCAGTCTGCCCAGGATTTCATCAGGTTACCGGTGAAATTTCCTCGGGCCCTGTCTTCCTCGGATAATTTTTCTCCAGTGCGGGAATCTTGAGGGTTTATTGAAATTTGCCACAAGTTGAAGTGGCGGTTTTTTAACGCCTTGACAGCTTTCTCGGCTCGTCAATGATTTATGGATAAGCCAACGACAGTGTCGTGTTGAGCGTTAAATCCGTCTTTCCGGAACTTGGCCGACAATCCCCAGTATGAGAACTCCCAGCGAGAGAACCGTTTGGGATTCAATGATCGCCGTGACTATTTAATAGTTGCCTGCATGATTCGGATTTCGATTTCGCGACAGTTGTCGGTTTCTGACAATCTGGGACGAGGATCGATTCATGCTAATTCTTCACGAATCATTTGGGCGTTTGATGAACGGAGCAACAGTCTCAGGCCTCTTGGTGAACTCAACGACAGGTAAACAGACTGATGTAGCCGTTGAGATTCAAGGGCTGAAACAACTGGACAGCGTTCATCGTTGGGACTTGCAGGTTTTGAAGAGGTCCGGTGGGAGTGGCGAAGCCGTTCCACTCGAAGTCGAGGTCCGCTGGGAGCATTCAACGCCTGTTCTTGTCATCGAGAACCAAACATTGCCGTCAGTGGGGCCGTTTTCTTGTCGAGCCGTGGTCTACAACCATTCTGTGATTGCGTCCTGGAAGACTTCGGAGCAACGAGGGACTTTCAGCGGGTCTTTGGACCCATCACGTAAGTCATTCGAAGGAAAGCACTTCGTCATTGAGCGGATGGGCGAAGCGACTCGAGACTGGTGGACCGGCAGCGATTGGTCCGACAATCCGATAGACGCAAAGTGGTATGACCAGGAACCATTTGCCACTCTCGAAACAGATGACGAAACCGCTCACACGATCTACTACCCGAACGGACTTGTGGATCAATAAATACGCTCTCAAATAATGGGGGCACGTTCAAATTGTGCCGAACAGCAAACCAATTCGAAAGATTCTTTAGAGCTGGTCCTGAAACTTGAAATTGCTCTCTCAAACATTGAGAAAAGTGACGATTCCAGAGGTTTTCGGACTGGTTCTAGTAATAGCTCCATGCTCCGATAGCTACGATTCCGCTTAGAATATTGACCATGAGCAGGCTCCAGCCGATTTGCTTCATGTGTTTCGGGTGTGGCGTCGTGATTCGCATCACGGTCGCTGCCAGCAGCATTGGGATGGTCACAATCCATAGTGAACTGCCAAAGCCAATTCCCGCGAAGCAGGCTGCGAAAGAGATGATCAGCAGGATGTCGCAAGTTCGCCTTGCCCATGCGGTTGCAGAGTTTTTGTGTCGAGTGATCGTGGATCGAACGCTGACTGTCGTTGCAACACGGCCTGCAAACCAAATCAGCCAGAACTGCACAGCTGTCATGACCTCTGCACCTCCCGCCAGCAAGACGACGGCACTCGGTAAGGCGAGGCCGCCGATCCCCAGCAATTGGGCAGCGAGTGTCCGATTGTGTCCACCGGTTGAGATCACGAACTCGATACTGGCGAAAATCACACAAGCGATCAGTGCAAGCCGTGTCGCACTACCGCTTAACCAGAACGCAGCTGTTCCGCAAACCACAACTGCACTGAGGCGCACAATGAGCGTCCGCATGGCGAACGGTGATGACTCACGGGCTCGTTTGCCTCTGCTCCCAGAGACGATCAGCAATGGTTCATGTGCAAGAAACGCAGCGACAGCTGCGATGGCAACAAGCACCGTTTCTGGCGTTAAACCTGAAATGATGAGTGCCGCAACCAGAGGAATTCCCAGAATTGCGTACGCTCCATGCTCTTTAGGGTTGAGTCGATCGACCTTTGCTTTTCGAACCGATTTCTCACGTTCGTCAGCTGACGACGACGAACTTTGTGAGTCGGTCCACGGTTTGGTGGCGATCGCTACGGAGGCATCATACGGGGATTCGGTCATGGTTGCGGCTGACAGACTCATCAGACTTGGCTTCCTTTCTTGGCTGCATCGCTTAGCTTTGCAGCAAGCTGAGATGAACGTGGGAAGAGCACGTTATTCTCTTTGTGAATATGCCGATGCAGATCAGATTCCAGTTCGCGGAGTCCATCCAGCATGGCCCGAAATGTGTTGCAACCACCCTCCGGGAGCGTGAAGTCAGACGAACTGGCACGAATTTCCTTCAACGCCTGACCAGCAACATCATGCTCGTGTTCCATCATGCTGATCGGATTGTCGACTGAGCCGAATGGAAAAGCTGGGACAGCCTTGGTCTGTTCGATCGTACGAATCGCCGGAAACAGAACTTGCTCTTCTTTCCTCATGTGTGGCACAAGTTCCTGATGAAGTTCTCTAAACGATTCGAGAAGACGGCCTAACCATTGATGCTGATTGCCATGTACGGAAGCAACTTTGTCCACGAGTTGGGTTAATCGTGGAAGTTCATCCTTCAGGTACGCATGATGAGTGGCTTCGATCTCGTCACACATTTCCGACAATGACTTCGAGGTGAAGTCTTCGTCCGGATCTGTTTTACAATCCCGACCTGATGTGACACCGTCCAACTGAGACAGTACGGTCTGAATGTCGACTTTCTTGGAAGAGCATGCTTCCTGGAGGGGACGTTTTCCACCGCAACAGTAGTCGATTCCGTGCTGTTCGAAGACTCGCGACGTTGCGGGGTGTCTCGTCACCCACTCACCGACAGAATCGGTCAGCGTCAGAGTCGTTGTACTCTCCTGATTGTTCAACATTGTTACACCTCAAGTGCTTGCTTGGGACCGAAGAATTCGTGGCGGACTCGACTTTCATCCACGCCTAATTCGCGAAGATTGGAGAGCATGCTGGCCATGAAAGGAGGAGGACCGCACAGGTAGAATTCCGAATCATTGACTGGAGTCCATTCGCTCAGCCTCTCTTTCGTAACCATTCCTTCTGCATCGCATTTGACTGCTTCTAAATCTTCAGCTAACGGAGCGTCGTAGATGACTTTCGTCTGAATGTTGGCGCCGTTGGCTGACAGCTCGCGAACTTCTTCCGCCATTGCATGTGCGAGGCTGTTTCTGGCAGCCTGCAGGAAGTAGATCGGCGTACTGACTTTTGCGTGGGCCAGCGACTTTGCCATCGACAGCAAAGGAGTAATACCGATGCCCCCCGCAAGAAAGACAATTGAGCGGCCGTTTGTGGTGGTCGGGTCAAGTGTGAACTCACCACATGGAGGACCGACCTCAATCTCGTCACCGACTTCCACGGAATCGTGAAGGTAGTTTGAGATCAAGCCACCCGGAGCCCCGTCGGCGAGCGACGGTTCGCGTTTGACACTAATACGGAAGTGTCCTGTGCCTGGTCGATCCGAAAGGCTGTAGTTCCGCGGCGATGTTGGTGTTGTCGGGTGATCAATTCGGACTGTGATATATTGTCCGGGCAGATACTCAGGCAGCGGATTTCCATCAACCGGTTTGAGGTAGAACGATGTGACGATATCGTTTTCAGGAACTTTGCGATCTACGACAAGTTTACGATAGCCGTTCCAGCCGCCGACTTTCGTTTTCTGATCGTTGTAAATTTCTGCCTCGCGACCAATACAAACGTCGGCCAATAAGCCGTATGCTTCGGCGACAGCTTCGATGATTTCGTCAGTCGCGGCCTCGCCCATCACATCTTTGATTGCGTCGAGCAGATGCTTTCCCACGATCGGGTAATGCTCGGGCTTGATGCCGAGTGAACAGTGCTTTTGGGCAACCAGTTCCACCGCCGGGCCCAACGCTTCGAGGTTGTCGATGTTGGAGAAGTAGGCACAAATCGCTCCAGCGAGCGCCCGTTGCTGACCTCCACTATGTTGGTGAGCCTGATTGAAGAAGGCTTTAACCTCGGGGTTTCCTTTGAACATCCGTTCATAGAATCGTGTCGTAATCACCTCAGAGTTAGCGGCGACGACGGGGGTAATCTCTTTGACGATTTGGACAGTTTTTTCGCTGAGCATGCGTATATCCAGTGAATTTCGTGGTTGTTGTTGTGGGTCCGAGAGACTAAAATTAATTAATCACCCCAATGTATAGATTGCTATTCTGCACGTCAAGGTGCAGAATAGGCGTGGCCAGATTTTTTTAGGAAGAAATATGATCTCCAAGACCGCTGAGTATGCTTTACGTGCAGTGACCTGCCTGGCAGCGGATACGGACAAACCACTCTCAGCTGATGTTCTGGCTGAGAAAACCAAGGTTCCACGTCGATATCTGACTCGCGTCATGCAGGACTTGGCGACTGCAGGCTTAGTCAGTTCACGAAGTGGCCCGGGTGGCGGTTATGAACTGGCCCATGAGGTTTCGGATTTGACGATTCTGGACGTTGTCAACGCGGTCGCACCACTGGAGAGAATCAATTCGTGTCCGCTGGGGCTGACCTCGCACACTTCACTTTGCCCATTGCATGCCGAACTCGATCGAGCATACGCAGCGACCGAAGCTGCCTTCGCTGCAGTCACGATCAGCAAACTTTTGAGTTCCACAAGCTCGATTGTTCCATTGTGTGAAGACACGGAATAAAGACACAGAATAAAGCCGTCGAGTATCAACCAGCAGAGAAACAGTCTGCAGCTTCTGAAAACATACAGGAAGAAAACATGGCTCAAGAAGCCGATACGCCAATCGCAGTGGATGTGGAGAATTGAGCGAATCAACCCCATCCGAAAGAGGATCTGTCGACTACGCGTCTCTTGATCCGTCTTGCTTTTCAATCGTGATGGCGACCGGCATCGTCTCGATCGCGTCTGTCTACGTCGGGGCTGCAGGCTCGTGGCTCAGCATGGTGTCGCTCGCCTTGCTGTGGATCAACGTCTCTGTTTTTGCTTTACAAATCGTACTGACCGGAGTTCGTGTGCTCCGGTCTTTCCCAAGAGTCATCGCGGACTTATTCGACCATAAACGAGCATTTGGTTTCTTTTCGATGGTCGCAGCGTCAGCTGTTCTGGGGGGCCAATTCTTACTGATTGCGGACCTCCCAGGTGTGGCTCTGACACTTTGGTGTTTTGCCGCTGCCTTGTGGTTGGCTTTCACCTACCTCATTTTCACATGCGTCACGATCATGCGAAACAAGCCGAGCCTCAATGATGGGCTTCATGGCGGCTGGTTGTTGGCTGTGGTGGCGACTCAATCCGTTTCGATTCTCGGTGTGTTGTGTGTTGAGTTCGTCGAATTTCGTGACTTGATGCTGTTTGTCTCGCTGGCGTTGTGGTTGAGTGGCGGAATGCTTTACGTCTTGATTATTTCGCTGATCTTCTATCGCTACTGCTTTGGGGCAATTGATGTTGAATCGATGTCGCCTCCGTACTGGATCAACATGGGAGCGATGGCGATCTCCACCTTGGCGGGGACCACGCTGATCGAAGCTGCACACAGTTCGCCATTGCTGACTCAGATCTTGCCGTTCATGAAAGGGATGTCGCTGTTGTGCTGGTCGACTGCGACGTGGTGGATCCCATTGTTAGTCATGCTGGGACTTTGGCGTCATGTCTTTCAGCGAAAAAAACTGGAGTACGACCTGCGCTACTGGAGTATCGTCTTCCCGCTGGGGATGTATTCCGTCAGTACGCGGGGAGTGAGTCAGGCAATGGATGTTCATTTGCTCGATCAGCTCTCGACCCTGTTCGCTTACATTGCTCTCGCAGCCTGGTTACTGACAAGCGTCGGTTTGGGACGTCACCTCGTTCGCAGCTTTTATCGATCGCGAGAACGTTCCGCTCCGTACAGTCGTGCTGCTGGTGAAGATTCCTGCTGATTCCTACTGCGTCGCGTCAGAGTCTCTGTCCAACTTGCTGACAACTCGGGAAGACTCGCGAGTATTTTCGCGCCGACGATGTTGTCCTTCTCAGAGTGCATCAGTCGATTGGCAGCCGTGATCGTCCAGAGAGGATTGACGCGTTCAACAAGTTGGATGGAGTCTCCAGCTTCGAGGTCGCCTTCGGACAGGACCCGCAAATACCAGCCGGTCCGTCCGGTTTGCTGTACGCGAACAGCAAGGTCCTCGACACTCCACCAGCGTGACAACTTCCAGCATGGCTGCCGAGGTTGTGAGACCTGTACTTTCGTATCGCCAATTATCCAGATGTCGCCGATGCAAACGTCGTCTTCAGTGATCCCGCAGACTGTCAGGTTTTCGCCAAATGATCCGGGGACAAGATCGAGTCCAAGTTCAGCTCGCCACAATGGATAGTGTGCGATTGGATAAACACAAAGGGCTTTGTCAGGTCCACCGTGGTGCTTCAAGTCGGCCTGCCCATCGCCGGCGAGATTCAATCGATCCAGCCGAACCGGACCATTGACCGTTTGCTTTTGAAAGCCGGTCGTCCATTCTTTGTGGTGGTCTTTTGCTTCGACCACATTTGGTTTGCCAACCTGAATCGAATGAACTGTTGCGGAATCCGTCATTGCCGTTTTCTCAAATATAATGTCGTAAGAGTCCCCAGATCAGAGTGAGCTTCGTGGCAGAGGTTTTCGGAGGGGAATGAAAGATGTATATTGTAGACATCTTTGTCTTATTTGTGTTATCACATTTTTCGAATTGGTGTTCCGGTTCTGCCTTGTGTCGAACAACAATGTCACTGGTAAAACCCGTACATCATTTTCATGCAGCTCTGGTTGAGTCGAATTATTATCTTATGTTAAGGATTTCAGCAGATGGAGTGTGACCTGGATACCTCGATTCCGGATTGGCTCATTGAGCATCCCGAAACGACTGGCGTCTTCAGCGAACTGGGGCTGGATGTGAGTTGTGGAGGCAAGTCGCTGGAATATGTAGCACTTCAAAAGGGACTTGAACCGGAGGATGTGCTGGCAAAGCTGCGTCGCGCGGTCGAAAGTGACACAAGCAGCAACAACGCTGGATCGTCCTCCTGACTGCCAGCGTTTTACGACCAGGGGCTATTCATCTTTACCTTTCCTTCGATGCTCACGAACTTTAGTGATGACAATTTCGAGGCCATCAATCCCCAGAAGAGTGAGCACCGCAAGGGTCGAGACCACAACCGCTGCGGAAAATTGACCCGCCCCAACCATCGTTCCGATAGCAGCCAACAGCCAGACGATGCTCGCAGTTGTCACTCCTGTAACGACTTCGCCGCGAGCCAGAATGACTCCCCCGCCCAGAAAGCCAATTCCCGAAACGATTTGCCCGATGATACGAGTCGGATCGGAATTCTCAGTGGCGACCAGCGACCCCATGCGAACAAACAACGCTGTGCCCAGGCAAACCAGGACACACGTTCTCACGCCGATCGGCTTGCGATTCAGTTCACGTTCGATCCCAATGATCGAGCCACATAAAATTGAAACACCGATCTCAATCCAAAACTCGGTCGTCAAGGGATCAAACTGCATCTGAAAACCTCCTTTAAGGTCTCTCGCTGGACGTACTTCAATCCTTTGTTGGTGAGCTCTCAAGCACAAGGACCGGGTGAAATTCTGACGAAACGTCGGGACTCCGCACGCGTTCCGCGACCGGCAGGTTCACATCTGCTGCCTCTCTTATACAATGTTTAGAACGGATCTTGAAACCTGAAGTTGCTCTCTCAAAAACCGAGAAAGTGGCCATCCCTCAAGTTGCCGGACTGGTCCTCTTCGGTGGAACTCTATTGAGCTGAGTTGCGCTCACAAAAGCTGAACAAGTGCGAGAAATGAAGAGGAACGGAACGATCCGAATCTGAACAAAGGTGTGGACCATGACGAATTTCATTTGCAATGCTTGTGGGACCTCGTTTCCAGAAAGCGAAAGTCCGCCGGATGAGTGTCCTGTTTGCCAGGATGAACGTCAATATATTCCACCATCAGGCCAAAGCTGGACGACGCGTGAGTCGCTTTCTCACAATCATGCAAATCTATGGCGGTCGCACGAACAGAACCTGCTGGAGATTCGCACCTCTCCGGACTTCGCCATCGGTCAGCGAGCGTTTCTGGTACAGACTCCCGAGGGCAATATTCTCTGGGATTGCATTGCGTTGCTGGATGAGGCAACCAGAGAAATTATCACGTCACTGGGGGGACTCATGGCGATTGCTATTTCGCATCCGCACTATTACACAACGATGCAAGACTGGGCTGCAGCCTTTGACGTGCCGGTTTATCTGCATGCCCGTGATCGCGAATGGGTCATGCGACCGGACTCGCGGTTGAAGTTTTGGGAAGGCGATCAACTTGAACTTGGCAAAGGGCTGACGTTACTCCGCCTGGGGGGACATTTCCCTGGTGGAACGGTTTTACACTGGGCTGCCGGCGCACAGGGACGAGGCCTGTTGCTCAGTGGCGATGTTGTGCAGGTTGCCGTCGATCCCAATCAGGTCTCGTTCATGTGGAGCTATCCGAACATGCTGCCACTTTCTGCGACGACCGTAAGACGAATCGCAAAGCGACTCGAACCGTGGGAGTTTGATCGCATCTACGGTGCCTTCAACCGAAAGACAATTCCGCAGAACGCAAAAAACATTGTGATGCGATCCGCACAGCGATACGTAGAACTCCTCGAGAACGAACAGGACTAGAGCATCTATCGAATTGGTATGCAGGTTCTGCCTCGTGGCGAACAGCATTTTTGCTGGAGAAATGCGTTCTTCACGGGCACACGGTAGCGCAAACTGCTCTCAGTTCGATCCTGAAGCCTGAGTTGACACTCGCGAACACCAGTATCGAAAATACAATAGAAAGGTCGTCACATGACGATCAATGAGTAAGGCGATGCCGAAAGAGAAACCCGTAATTCACACCATCGGTCATTCCACGAGAAGTTTCGAAGAACTGGTGGAACTTCTCCGGACATACGGAGTCCAGCGACTGATCGATGTGCGGACGGTCCCTCGTTCACGCCACAATCCTCAGTTCAATCGAGAGACGTTAGCGAAGTCGCTGCATAACCGGCGGCTCAACTATCGACATCTCAAGGGGCTCGGCGGGTTGCGGCATTCGCGTCGCGATTCGGTGAACACGGCATGGCGCAATAAATCATTTCGAGGCTATGCCGATTACATGCAGACGCCGGAATTCGAGGCTGCACTCGAGTCGTTGATTGAACTTGCTCATGAGAAACCAGCTGCAATCATGTGTGCCGAAGCTGTCCCGTGGCGATGCCATCGTTCGCTGATCGCCGATGCATTGATCATTCGGGGTTTCGATGTCTGGGACATCATGAGTCTCACGAGCGCCAGGCTGCACAAGCTTTCGCCCATCGCAAAGGTTCGCGGAACAACGATCACTTATCCCGGCGAGGAGGCATCAGGCAGCTGATGTTTTTTTAACGCACGGCTTTTTGCGATCCCTTCCGCGATTGATTTGATGTCGTAGCGGTCGTCAATCTGGATCACTTTGCTTTTGTGAAACTGGATTCGAATCGAGAGCACCACCGGCTCTTCGGGGGGGCAACCAATCGGGTGGATAAAAGTTTTGCCCCAGATAATCACGTTGTTGCCGCTGCTGAGAAAATGATAATGGGGACGGTGATCATGCCCCTCTGGGACAGTCAGAACATCAAATGTTCTTTCGATCATCTCAGCGACGCCAGAATGCCCGTGGAACTTTCCCGCGAAAGGAATTTCTTTCGGGTCACCCTGCATGTTCAGGACCACAGACTCGTCAAGAAACGGTTGGATGCGGGACATCGCATCCTTCTGGTCGATGTAGAAGGCATCAACATACTTGCGGGCAAAGCTGGCTGGGTCGCAAATCAAGTCTTCCGGGTGGACCACCAGATCTGGAGAGCTGAGTGCCTCTGCCAGGTCTGCGATGGCCTCTTTTGAGATCGACCGTCCCGATTCCGCTTTGTTGACCAGCCGTTCGCTGTACCCCGCCTCTCGGGAAAGCGCTGCTTGCGTCAAGCCGCGTCGCTCTCGGAAATACTTAATGACTTCCGGGTTACAGCCATACGACGGCTTCACGCCGTCCATCGTCCAACCCATAATCCTGCGGCCCTCTTCTGTCGAGTTTCAAAAACGATACGCCTGCTCGCTCACTTCACTAGGTAAGCGTGCGTGTTCCGTTCGTAGTGTTGAGTTATAGAAAAAGTAACACTGAACAGAACCGGCTGCAAGATGAAGAAAGAATTCTCAAGTGAATTGGGTCGCTGGGTCACGCTGCGCGCTCCGGGGAATTCTCTTTCACGGTTACGGGATAGACAACAGCGACCAGAGCATGTTTCATTGAGGTCTTGAGTGCCCCATTAAGCCCCCAATGAGTCACCGTGAGCGAAATGACCGCCAAAGATACAGCGATTTTACTGCAGACCGATTGTGAACATGTTCCAGGTGACAGGAGGATCCTCCGACTGCAGTGAAGCCTTACGCTCATTTCTGTTCAGCAGAGGAATGCATGCAGGCTATACCTTATCCCGTGTACAAATCAGACCTCGTTTTGCCACTCTCATTTCGGGCAGTCGCTGTGCTTCACAGCCTTCGTGGCAGACTCTGCTCTTTATCGCGAAGTTGTCGTCTTCTTGGCTCACCTCGACAGAACGCATTTCCCTAGAACCAGTCTGGAAACCTCTGGAAGCACCGCTTTTCTCAATGCTTGAGAGAGCAATTTCAGGTTTCAGGATCAGTTCCAGTGAAAATGCTGTTCGCCACGAGGCAGATCCTGCAAACCAAATCAAAAGATGCTCTTAGGCCAAATTCAATACTGGTCTTTACGTTCTGCCTTGTGGCGAGCAGTCTATGAAGTCATTAAAGTGAACTTTACGGGCGCGACAGGCATTCTAAATGCTCTGTGCTCATATTCCACAGGCGAAGGCTCGCGTTGATTGTTGGTTTTTATCGAGAACGCTCTGGTTTACTTATGAAATTCAAACTGCTGTCCAATAAGATCTTCTGGAGTTCAATCGGCTCTTTATTCATTTGCATAAGTAGCATGTCTTCTCTCGATGCAGCTGAGGATCGTCTTGATTCCGCGCCCGAGAACTCATTTTCGATCGTCGTCATTCCAGACACTCAGGCGTACAAGAGTCACAAGAGCGTCGACCAGAATGGGAAAGAGATCAGCCAGGTCACGAATCCCATTTTCGCAGCTCACACAGATTGGATTGCGAAGAATCTCAAGTCTCAGAAGATTGTGTTTGTTTCTCATGTCGGGGATATCGTCGACAAGAATCGCCAGGATCAGTGGAGTGTTGCCCGGAACTGTATGGACCGCATCCATGGGCTGGTTCCTTATGGGATTTCAGTTGGCAATCACGATATGACTTCGAAAGGTGACTCAAGTCTGTTCCAACAGAACTTTCCTGCCGCTCGTTATCAAGATAAGAAATGGTACGGAGGAACATTTACTCCAGCAGGCAACAACCCAAAGGTTTCCGGCAATAATGCCAACAGCTATCAACTGTATGAAGCAGGCGGTCGAAAATTCTTGCATCTGCATCTTGAATGCAATGCCCCTGATGATGTCCTCGCGTGGGCTGACAGTCTGTTCGAAGATCATTCAGACCGTGTCGCCATTGTGACAACACACATGGGACTGGGCCCCCGCGATAAGCCGAAGAATAACCAGGAGTTCATTGATGCACCGAAAGGGCGAATGCGGTGGCTGAAGATTCATGGAAAACGAGGGAACACACCGGAACAGATGTGGGAGAAATGTTTCTCTCAACACAGGAATCTGTTCATGATCTGCTGTGGTGACCAAAGTCGAACTCAGGCACGTCATGAAATCGCAGTCGGCGTACACGGGAATTCGGTTCATCAACTCTTGTCAGATTACAGTACCGGCTGGCTAAGAATGTACCGTTTCCTGCCAGATCAGAACGAAGTGCAGGCGATCACATTCGATCCACGCTCAGAAGAACTCTGTGCAAAATCAAAATACGTAAATGACCGAAACCAGCATCAGTTTCGATTTCCGTTGCCGAGATAATTCTTAGAACTGGTCTTGTAACTTGAAATTGCTCTCTCAAACGTTCAGAAAAGCGACGATTCCAGAGGTTTTCGGACTGCTCTAAGATGAACTGCTTGTCTGCTTTGCTCATGCTTACTGTGGTTGATCCCACAGGCGATGAGGATCGTGGAGCTCAGTCATTTGTTGCAGCAGCAGAGCTTCCATCTCTGCCAGCTTTTCTTTGTAGGCAGGGTCGCTGGCGAGGTTGATCTGCTTGGGAGTCGGTTTTGTTCCGACCTGCTTGACGAGTTGTGGGGCGTGGTGTTCCGAAAGAAATTCATGCGGGTTATCAGCGAGGTTGAAAAGCTGCGTCTCGCGGACTTTGCCGTCGAGGACATCGTACTTGATCAATTTCCAGTCTCCTTTCCTGACGCTGCGCATCCCCGGTTTTGTGCCGCCGCAATAGACTCCATAGAGAACCTCACGAATCGTTTGTTGTTCTCCAGTAAGAATCGATTTGAAGCTGAGCCCTTCATTCGATGCAGGAGGTTCGACCCCAGTCAAATCACACATCGTGGCGAGAATGTCAAGCAGGTAGATATTCCCCGGAGCCCGTTTTCCGGCGAGGATTCCTGGTCCTTTGGCGATGAACGGGACGCGCCAGGTATGTTCGTAGAGGTTTTGCTTTCCTTGCAACCCGTGTCGACCGATCGCCATGCCATGGTCAGCGGTGTAGAAGATGTAAGTGTTGTCGAGTTCACCCATTTCTTCAAGTTTTTTCAGGACGCGACCAATCTGGATGTCGATATTTTCATCGCAGGCAAACTCGCGACCCAGCTCGTTGCGGATCGTTTGTTCGTCGCGATTCTTCCAGACTCCGCTGACAGCGACTTCGTCTCGCAAGTTGGGATGACCATGATGGAACGGGTGCTCAGGCAGATAATTGACAGGGAGCTGCGGCTGTTTGGGGTTCGCAGCTGGAAGTTTGTTTTTGTCGGTGTGATTCGTCGCCCCGTACTTCGCGAGGAGTTCGGGTGTTCCATCTCGCGTGTCGTGCGGATGTGAAAATCCAAAGTAAATCAAGAATGGATCTTCATCGCGAGTTTCGTCTCGTTGTGCGAGGTATTCCAAAACTTGCCTGGCGTGCCAAGGGCTGCCTGTTTCATCGGTTCCGCCTCGTTTGGTTGCATCTTTGACGATAGTGAATTGTGCGTTGGCGGCGTCGTAACTGTTCCCTTTTTTGCACGTACGCATTGTGTCATACCCGGCTCGGTTGAAGACTGCTGCCATGGTGTTGTCTGCGAGGTCAGGCGGCACTCGAGTTGGGTCAGCCGTGTTGGGATTGTTCTTGCTGTTCTTACGTCGATCTGGAATGTGCCAGACAGTCCGCCCGCTCATGATCATGTGTCGAGATGGTGTGCATACAGCTCCGACCCAGGCCCCCATGTGATACGCAGCGTCGAGGACCATTCCTTCAGCAGCGAGCTTGTCAAGGTTCGGCGTTTCCAGCTTTGAGGATGGATTGTAGACCTTGAGATCGAAAGGGGATTGATCATCGACCAGAATGAATAAAATGTTTGGCCGCTTCGTTGTTTTCTCGGCAGCCAGGCTCACCTGAGTCGCAAAGGAGATAATCATCGACAGCAGAATCAGTCGGGAGGTGTGTCCGAAAAGCTGAGCGTTGTTGAGCATGATCGATTCTCTTGGGCTTCAATCGAGTGAATAGAATTCTCAAATGACTATAACAACTCCGGTCGAGCATGGCATCTTTTTGGAGTTTCACAGTTGAAATGAATCACCAGAGGGATTCCGGTCTGATTGAACTTTGCTGTAAGCAGGCAGCGATCATTTCAAAAATTGAGTCGATTATTGAGTGCGAGAACCGCGCTGAGCGGGGTGGGGCTCGCTTGCACTGTTTGTAAAAATTCGGTCTGCTGTCTGGATAGAACTCACCGTTTCAAGGTTCAACTCAACAGGAATCCGGTCTCATGTTTCGATTGTTTTTTGGAGTCCTCCTCAGTGTTAGTTTCGCTGCATTGAGCCTGGCTGATCAGCCGGTCGTCAGCAATGTTGAATTTGTGGTGGGAGACCTGTTGAAGGCGGAAGGTGGCTCGGCGACGCCGTCCTCATTTCCGTTCAATCGCCCGTTCGGGATCGACTTTGATTCCGCCGGAAAGATGTATGTGGTCGAACTCGAAGGGGGGCGGATCTTTCGCCTCGGACAGGATCGTACTCCGGTTCAGATTTCGGGAGATGGTTCCAAAAGCTACAAAGGGGATGGTGGGGAGATTGCGAAAGCGACATACAACGGGATGCACAATCTTGCCATTGATTCGAAAGATCGTGCGTATATCGCAGACTCATTTAATCATTGTCTTCGCGAGATCGATCTGAAAACGGGCACGATTCGCACTCTCGCCGGGAACGGAAAAGCGGGCTTCGCCGGTGATGGCAAAGGGGCCGAAGATGCCCAGTTCGATTACTTGATGTGTGTCTCATTGAACCCTGCTGGCGATGCACTCTTCATCGCGGATCTCAAGAACAGCCGCATTCGAAAAATTGACCTGAAAACCGGCCTGACTTCGACAGTCGCAGGCAATGGGAAACGAGGAGTCCCCGAAGATGGAGCCAAGGCGACCGAAAGTCCGCTCGTCGATCCGCGAGCAGTCGCTGTCGATTCGAAAGACAACATTTATATTCTCGAACGTGGCGGTCACGCACTCCGTAAAGTTGACAGTCAGGGACGGATTCAGACCGTCGCAGGGACTGGAGAAAAAGGATTCAAAGATGGGGCGGCTTTGGAGTCCCAACTGGCATCACCAAAGCATATTTGCATCGACGCAGAAGACCGGGTGATCATCGCTGATGACGCCAATGCAGCGATTCGTTGTTACGATCCTGAAACTAAAACCGTGAGTACTCTTCTTGGTCGAGGTTTCGGCAAAAAGGAGTTGAAGCTGAACCAACCGCACGGTGTGACGATGCAGGACGGGACTCTGTACGTGTGTGATACGTCTAATAACCGAATCTTCAAAGTCAGCTTTGCTGCCGAGTGAGAGTCGCTGAGGGATTTCGCACAAGTCAGAAATTATCGCCATACAAAGACGAAGATGTCGGTCGCCAAGACGCGGCAAGCAAAAGGACGAATAGTGCAAAAGTGTGATGTGGCGATTGTTGGCGGGGGAATTGTGGGACTGGCGACTGCGTATCAGTTGTTGCTGAAGTCTCCTCAATTGTCTGTTGTTGTTCTGGAGAAGGAACCAGAAGTCGCCTTTCATCAAACGGGGCACAACTCTGGTGTGTTGCATTCGGGAATTTACTATCGCCCCGATTCACTCCGGGCGAAGAACTGTCGCGCCGGGAAGCTGGCAATGCAGGAATTCTGCGAGCAGGAGGACATCCCTTTTGAACTATGTGGCAAAGTGATTGTTGCTGTCGACAAGATTGAAGAGGAGCGGCTGAAGGGGATCTATGAACGGGGGCAGGCGAACGGTGTCGAGTGTGAGATCATCAGTCAGTCACGACTCAATGAAATTGAACCGCACACAGCCGGAATCGCTGCGATTCACGTCCCTGAGACAGGAATCGTGGACTACAAAGTTGTGGCTCAGCGACTGGCAAAGAAGATTCGAGAAGCAGGCAGCAATGTTTGGCTGAATGCCGAAGTGACCGAAATTCGTCGCGAGCCAGACAAAGTGATCGTGGTTTCGAAACAGGGAGAATTGAAATGTTCTTACCTTGTGACCTGCGGTGGCCTATGGGCAGATCGCGTGATTGAGATGTCGGGAGAGAAAGCTGAGGCTCCGATTGTGCCGTTTCGTGGGGAGTTCTTTGAATTGAAACCGGAAGCGGAATACTTATGCCGAGGCTTAATCTATCCGGTCCCCGATCCGTCATTTCCATTTCTCGGAGTTCACTTCACAAAAATAATTTCCGGGGGTGTCGAGTGTGGCCCGAATGCGGTGCTGGCCTTTGCACGTGATGGTTACAAGAAGACAACGCTGAATCTTCGCGACCTCTCAAACTCACTGGCGCATCCAGGTTTTTTGAAATTGGCGGCCAGCAACTGGCAAACCGGGATCGGAGAAATGTGGCGATCCTGGAATAAACATGCTTTTGTCAAAGCTCTACAAAGACTTGTTCCCGACATTCGTAGTGAACATTTAATTGCCGCTCCATCGGGTGTGCGTGCTCAGGCAGTCGGGAGAGACGGAAAATTGCTGGATGATTTTGTGTTTCAAGAATCGGAACGAATAGTCCATGTTGGAAATGCTCCCTCCCCGGCAGCGACGGCGGCACTCAATATCGGTAAACTGATCGTTGAACGCCTCAACGTACGCGGTGTGTGAGTATCATTCACACTTAGAGCAGTTTGCACTACCGTGTGCCCGTGGAGGACGCATTTCTTTAGAACTGATCCTGAAACTTGAAATTGCTCTCTCAAACGTTGAGGAAAGTGGCTATTCCAGAGGTTTTCGGACTGGTTCTAGTAAAAATGCTGTTCGCCACGAGGCAGATCCTGCAAACCAATTCGAACGATGCTCTAGTCCGCATGAATGAATATGCAGAGACATCCGGGGCGAAATGAACCCAAAGCACAGAAAATTCAATGAACACTTCTCCTCAACACGATTGCCTGCCTGGACAAGTCCTGAATGCTCATCAGGAATTGGCAACAGTGATTTCTCAACGACAACTCGCTGATGGGACCTACGCTGTGCGCATCGCAGCACCGCAAATGGCATCTGCGATCAGGCCGGGGCAATTTTTTATGCTTCGCCCCGCAAATGGAACAGACCCGCTTCTCGGAAGACCGTTCGCCTTGTACGACACCGTCGTTGACGACTCCGGGACTCCAGTCGCCTTTGAGTTTGCTTATCACGTGATTGGTAAGATGACCCGTTTAATGAGTCACTGGTCAGCAGGTGAAAAAGTGGAACTCTCGGGACCGTTTGGGAATGGGTTCCCGGTTTACGAAGGTCAGCATTTGCTTTGTGTTGGTGGCGGAATTGGTTACACACCGTTTCTGGCAGTCTCCCGAGAAGTTCTCGGTCAGCGAAAGTACGGAAACGATCCTGACCGCTATAAAGGAGCTGAACCTGCGAATCGTGTGACGTTCTGCTATGGATCTCAAACGAAATCAGTCGTTGCTGATCTTTCCGACTTCGACGACCTTGAAGGTTTGGATATTCAAATTTCCACCGATGATGGAACGGCAGGGCACCACGGGCTGGTGACTGATCTCGTTAAAGAGATGCTTGCTCGAAGTGAAAGCGAACGGCCCGATGGCGTTTATTGCTGCGGCCCCGAGCCTATGATGTACGCCGTTGCCCGAATTTGTGCTGCGGCAAATCTCCCCTGTTGGCTATCGCTGGAGACTCCAATGGCGTGCGGCTTCGGTGCTTGTTTCAGTTGCGTTACAAAAGTCCGGATTGAAAATAACGAGTGGGACTACCGCCGAACTTGCGTCGAAGGTCCAATCTTCCCAGCGGAGACTCTCGCGATTCCAGAGTGACAGCAGGCAATCGGTTCTCGACATTTTAGAACACTTTCGTGTTTCTTGTGTCCGTGAGGAGCGTTTTCATTGAATGAATCACTCATCTCCACGAGACTGTTCGCGTACATCTTTTTCAATGCTGTGTTTGAGTACTTCGGTGAATGACCATCACGGGAAATGACGATCATCGACAAAGTCGACCGCTCTTGAAAATGGCGATCAGTGGTGGAGTTCTGTTGTCAGTTGCGACCGTTCTGTCGTTGTTTGCACGGTACTTCTGGATGTTCGATTTGCTGACCAGTTTTCATGTGCAGTATTCGCTGGGACTCATTCTGGTTGTTGGTCTGCTGCTGTGGCATCGACGATGGACGTATTCAGCTCTGATGGGGGTTGCGCTCGGGTACAATCTCCTGCTTGTCTTGCCGGTTTACCTCCCAGTTCGACAGTCATTTCAGCAGCAGTTACAGCAACCATTACAGCAACCGTTGTCAGATGGGCGGAGGCTCCGTCTCGTTTCAGCGAATGTACAGACTTCGAATCGAGATCATGCCGACTTTTTGAAATGGATACGGAAAGAAGATCCTGATCTTTTTCTCGTTATGGAAGTAGATGATCGATGGATGACTTCGCTGAGAGAATTGAAGGGGGAGTATCGTCATTCCGTTTCCTTCGCTCGCAGCGACAACTTTGGAATCGCTCTATTCAGCAAACTTCCGATGAATGCGGAGATCGTCCACGTTGGAGTGCGGGAGTTGCCATCGATTCTTGCTCAGGTGCAGGTCGATCATCATGTCGTGACTTTGGTCGGCACACATCCGCTCCCCCCGGGAGGGAGGAAGCTGTCCGACTGGAGGAACCAGCAGCTCGAAGCTGTTTCGGAAGTTGTTGGCAGGATCGATGGGCCGAAAATTTTATTGGGCGACTTAAATGTGACACCGTGGTCGCCATATTTCAAAGATGTTCTTGAATCAACAGGCTTGCGGGACAGCCGCGCAGGATTCGGGATTCAACCAACGTGGCCAGCAACGAATCCACTCTTCTGGATTCCAATCGATCATGTCCTCACGAGCGATGAGGTACATATTCATGAACGAGAAATCGGGAGCAGCAACGGGAGTGATCACTACCCGGTCGTTGTCGATTTCAGTATCGCACAAGATTAACGCGAGAGATGTTTTTTACGTTTTCAAAAAAACAGCCGGACATTTCATCTGTCCGGCGTTCCATCTTGGGTGCAGCATTCACTTCAGCAACTACTGTGCGGGAGCTTTCGTAATCGTGTGAAGATGCGACACCAGGTAGACAGGTTTGCCGAGTGGGTCTTTCATGACGGGATCGACTTCGCCTTTGAGTTCGACAACATCACCGTCGCTGAGACCATTTAAGTAGGGACTGGCAGCGAGGGAAAGATGTCCGGCGAATTTGTCTGACTGCTGTGGGTTGTCGGAGTAAACGACGCTCCATGTTCCTGTCGGTTCATCTTTGCTGACGACACCGCGGAGCCACTTGAAGTTTTCATCGTGAGCGAACGGTCCAGTTGCTTCAGAAATCGGTTTGTAGGACTTGATGTTGCTGGAGTTCTTCAGCATCGGGAGTGGCATCGCTTTGGGAGCGGAATCACCTTGTGATGGTGCAGGGGCTGGGGAACCGAAAGGATCGTTACCAAAGTTTGCCGGAGGAATCGCTTGCATTGGCGGTGCCGCTGGGCTGTTAATGTCAATCGCCTCGTCCATTGGAGACGAGGTTGGCGAGATTGGTGAAATCGGAGCGATTGGTGCAGATGCGGTCGGTGGGCTGTAAACGGAATTTGGCCCCGCTGGCGAATTGATGTTGGATTCCCTGAGTCCATTGTCGATCCCGCGAATTGGTTCGTCCATCGAGGCAGGTTGAATTTCGCTAGCCTGGATCGGTGGCTGAAACGTTCGGGAAGCACTGTTGTTGTAGAACGGGCTTCCATTGGGGCTAGATGGGTTGGGGACCGGTTTGTTGATCTCCGTTGAGGAATATGGCGGAGCATCGTTACTGGCTCCACTGGGGTTCGGGATGGGTTGAAGTCCACCCCCATTGTTCTGGTATGTCGGAGTGCCTGTCCCCGATCCTCCGGGGTAAACTCCCCCAGGGACGACTGTTCCATTGGGAACGTATTGCTGTCCTGGCTGAAGTGTTTGAATCGGCGCTTGTTGATAACCACCGGGGTAAGAACCGGGGTAGCTTGAACCGTAAGGCGAGGTCCCGTAGGGGTTCGCCCCGTAACCTCCACTGTAGGGGCCGGGTCCATAAGCGCAGCCATTCAGTGTGATTAAGCACAAACTGAACAGCGCCAGTGATAGGGGCAAAGTTGGTTTGATGACCGAACTCATCATCCAAATCCTCGGTCATGGAGGGAAGGGTGCTTAGAGAGGGATCTCTGAAGCAGAGAGAGGAAAAACGAAGGGAGGAAATCGACTGGTCGATTGAACTCACAGGATGATCGCCTCCATACGAAGCCTGTTTCACTCAATCCGGCCAATCCTGCCGATTGCCTTGGCTGGGGTTGTACCTTGATCGGCAAGAATGTGTCTATAGCGTTTTTTCAGTAAAAATGGCTCTCTTTCAAGAATCCTTTAAGAATTCCACGTCAAATGCCATTTTCCCGCCTGAAGTCGTGAAAACTCCAGCTTGACGATCTTTCCCAAGTCATGGAGAACACTTTTCCCATCAAAAAATCCAATCCTCAGCTGACAGGTCCACTGAATCCTGAAGTGGTCGTGTCATCCTCCACCCTCCATTACGGGGACGAACATGATGTTCCGCCCAAAGTTTGTATTCACTTTCATTTTGCTCGCCGGTCTTTTCACCCAAGGGTGTACAAACCTGATAGCGCGGCGAGCCATAATGGATTTTTCAGCGAGTCTGGAGTCGCAAGATCTTGAACAGATCCGAGTGGCGACCTCTAGCGACTTTGGGTCGAAAGCATTGCGTCAACCGGAAGCGATTTCGGACTTGAAGCTGTTGCGGTTCCCAAAAGGGGAAGTGCGCGTGATCTCAATTGAAGCGATCGACGAGGTCACGAAAATGGCGACTGTCGAGATCGGTGAGGAAGATGATGCGAAAGCGGTTGACTATAAATTGACTCTCAATCGGGAGACCGGTCGCTGGGTTGTCGATGATGTCATTCTCAGCCAGGACGATACGACTGGTCGGGAAATTCGCCGATCGGTGACCGATCAAATGGACTTGTTGCTAAGTTGCCGAGAGCTTCTGAAGGATTGGGAATCAGCTCCACGGTCTGTGAAATTGCAACACTGCACCGAAGAACTTCATGAGCATCTTGCCAAGTTGCCACCCAACTGGTTCAAACGCCTTTCCGAGGACGCAGTCGGTTCTGGTCGACGGTCCACATTCCGGCCGGAAGCTCGGTTAAACGGAGATCATGCGGTCGTCGTTGCTCCGCATCAGGACGGAAGCCTGTTTGTTGAGTATCGGAAAGAGCTCAACAATTGGAAGGTTCAGAATATTGCGATTGAGCCAAAAGGAAAAGGGGACACTGGTGTGCGTTCGCTGATGACACTGGCGAAAACCTTGAACTCGTCTGCAGGGTTCCTAACGAGCTTTGCTGCCGGTGACGTCGAACTGCTTGCCGAGTCGGCTTCTCCCGGATTTTATAAGCAATCACTTCTCAATGCGGATTTAGATTCCATTCGATTGCCTGTTGAAATGATGATTGCAGATGAGTACGACGCAAAGCAGCACAAGGACCGAACCGAACTTCTCCTCGAAGCGAACGGAACAACTTACATGTTGACTGTACGCACAGTTGACCTCGTGAACGAAGATGGTTCGCCACGTGCCGCAGAGCCAAGAGTGGATGAAGTCACAATTTTTGAAGCGAACGGCTCTGATGTGAAGAAAATCTCCGCCATGTTGCTTTCAAACTCCGTAGTTGATTTATACGTCGAGGCATTGCGGACTCGTAATCTGCAACAAATTCGGAGCATGTCGAGTAACGACTTCAATGAACGTGTTTGGAAGCTGGAAGCTTCTAAGCACTTCAAGATTATGCCTTATCCTCACATTGACGCTGGTGATCCTGAAGTTCTCTCGACTGTATTCCGGGGTGATATTACTGAAATTACTATTGCTCAAGGTGAGACTCCGATGACATTCATTCTCCGTTTGGGTGAAGGCTGGATGACTGTCGACGACGTCATTATGCCAGCTCATAATCGGCCTGTCTCATTAAAAGCCAACCTGGAGTTGATGCTTCCGATTCATGCTTTTGCATCCGGCGTGAACCGTGGAGACGTCGAAGAAGCTTCGAAGTATTCGGATAGCGGACTCGATCAGATGATCTGGAGACAGCTGAATTACGTTCCTGATTTTTCAAAGCAGATGGTGCGCCCACTGATGAGCGAAGTCATGCGAATTACGCCGAATCAATCGTGGATTGTTGTCCATACCAGCGACGGCACGATTTCATCCGAGATCAAGATGGTCCGCAGAGGGGAACGCTATGTGGTGCATGATGTTTCCATGATCAACGAGGCTTCACCAACGAAGCAATTTGCCTTCCTCCAAACTGCCCGGCAAATGATCGCTGCAGGACAGCTTCTCCCCAAGGGAGCGACAAAAGCACCAGTCATTCAGGCATCAAGATCAGTTCAGGCACAAAACCGTCCAACTCCTCAGCAAGCGGCTCCTTACACGGGCATTCCAGAGTCCCGTTATGAGCAATCGCAACCGGTCATGGAACAGGAATTCATCCAGTCACCTGAACCGCCGATCACGCATCAGGAAGGCAATCGTCATAGCTCCTTCGAACCAATTTCACGCGACCTCTACGCCCGCTAGAGCTGTTTGCTCTACCGTGTGCCCGTGAAGGACGCATTTCTCTAGGAAAAATGCTGTTCGCCACGAGGCAGAACCTGCAAACCAATTCGAAAGATGCTCTAGAGCGGTTTGATTTACCGTGTGCCCGTAATTGGAGAGTGCGCTATTGCACTCTCCAATGTTGGTCTTAGTCAGATTTACTTTTTGATTTTGGGACGACTCATGAAATAGAGTGTTTTGCCATCTGCGGACCAGTCTACACCAACGTTGTGACGATCTTCAGGTTGGCCTTCCATTCGAGTCGTTTCAACATTTGCTTCAGGTTTGAAGTTGTGAATCTCAGCCCCTTTTCCCCGTGCCCATTTTACGGTGGTGATTCGATCTCCACTGGGATGCCAGGCGAATTCGTTCCCAAAGCCCCCTGCATAGGTATAGCAAACTGACAATTCAGGCTTCTCATCTGATAGATCGAGTATTGCAATTTCGCGCGTGCCATCTGCGAGCGTCCCGCTGAAACAAAGTTTCTTCGAGTCAGGCGACCAATCTGAGTTCCAGGAGATTGAACGGTACGGGTTGTTTTCTCTTGGCTGAATCGTCTTCTTTGAATTCTCGAGCAAGTCATAAATGATGAACTTACCAGCGAGAGTGTAGGCGACTTTCTTCCCATCGGGCGACCATTGAATCCCCCAGCCGCGTTCGTCAATGATCGTCGCTGCCACGCGCTCGGCAGATTGAATACAAACTCCTCTGGGACGATAACTGCAGTAGGCTAAGTACTTGCCGTCAGCGGACCAGGTTGGCATCGCCCCATATCCCACGCTTTGGATATCTGTGGTCTTAAGATCCATAATGAAAATCTGTGCGCCGCCAGAGTTCTCTCCAGCCTGCCAGCCGTCAAAAGCAATGCGTGTTCCATCAGGTGAGACGTCCGGAGATCCCCCTTTCGGAAACCCTTCCAGTTCTGTGATCTTGCGGAGATTTTTGCCATCGGCATCGATAGCAAAAACAGCAATCAGTTCGTCGTCGGCCCGAGACTGAGCGGGAAGGGCAACAAGGATCATGCAAATCGCGATACGGCTGAGATATCCTGGCATATGCTTGGCTTCCTGATTTTTGTTGAGAATTCGATTTCATCGTACCGAACACGATCTCTGACATCTACAATCGCTTTCTTGAACCCGGATCTGAAGATCTACTCCGAGGTTTGTCTGTTCCTTGTGATGGAAAGGTGCTCAGGAGCAACGGATCAGACCGCTCTGACTTGCATCTCGGTAATCACGATCACTGAGATGCCCCGCTATAATTGGTGAGAACAGGGCCATTTGATTGATGTTCCCGGCACAGGGGGACCGAGTCTCCGAACCCGTAAAAACGTCAATCGGCAAGGTCGCTTTCGGTTCTGGTGGCCTGATTTGCGTTCAAAAACGATCAACCCAGAGCGGAATGCGTCAGAATCGAAACTTCTGGATGAGAACTTGGCGACAACTGCGATCTTTTGATGTAGAATTGGGATAAGACGTCGCGTTGGTTCCCCTTCACTTTGCTCGGCCGCTTGCTGTTGCCTCATGACTTCAGACTCGCAATCGCTGACTTTCAAGCCCTCTGGACATGTTCAAGCTGATCTGAAAAAGCTTGGCAAGTACCGGATCGTCCGTCGAATCGGTGCTGGCGGGATGGGGACTGTCTATCTCGCTGAGGACACGCTTCTTGGCCGCACGGTGGCGCTGAAAGTCCTTCCCAAAGAACGGGCCGAAAATCCGATTCTCATCCGCCGCTTTCAATCTGAAGCGCGGGCCTCTGCGATGCTCACTCACGATAATATCGTCAGTGTTTTCGATGCCGATCAAGCTGATGGCTATCTTTATATCGCACTGGAGTTCGTGGACGGGATTGATCTTCATCAATGGATGAAAAAACGGGAACGTATCCCCGTAAAACGATCGATCAACATCATTAAGCAGGTTGCTGCTGCTCTTCAACATGCACATGAAAAGAAACTGGTTCACCGAGATATCAAACCAGCGAATATCATGATCGCCAAAGACGGGACCGTCAAACTGGCTGATATGGGTCTGGCCCGTTCCATCGATGAGACACTGGACACCACCATCACCCGGGCGGGAACAACCGTTGGCACCGTCGACTATATGTCACCGGAACAAGCTGCAAACAGTAAGCATGCCGATATTCGCAGCGATATCTATTCACTCGGCTGTACCTGGTTTCACATGCTGACGGGCTCCCCTCCTTATCCGGAAGGGGATCTCACCAATAAATTACGGGCACATTCGGAGAAGCCGATTCCCGATCCGCGAGACTTCAACGACAGCGTGAGTGAAGCGCTGGTTGCTGTCATTCACCGCATGATGTCCAAGAAGAAACAGGATCGCTACCAGACACCGGAAGAACTCCTGGACGATCTCAACAATACTCCCAATCTGGAAGCCGACTCGAACCAGCTCCTCGCGACACTTTTGGCTGAGGAGGACGACGATGAGATGATTTCGTCCAGCGAAGACGATGATTCCCTCGACTTTGTTATCCAGGAAGAGACTCAATCAAAACTTCTCAAGAAAAGTGATTACGCTCCCGCTCCATCCACGAGTTTCAATGTTCCTGAACAAGCCAGGGAGAACACGGAACAATCTGATGACAAGTCGGTAGACCAGCAGAAAAAACTGCCGCCGAAAAAATCTCAAAGTGATGAGGAGCCTGACGAGCCCGTCACACAGGAAGCCCCAATTCACCGTCAACCGCTCAGGCGTGTTCGCAGTGCAGAGGAACTTCACGAACCGGAGCCAATTCCCCAAACTTCACGCAAACGGAAGTCGGCCGACGAGAAAACGAAGGCTTCCAAATCGGACAGAAAAAAGTCTGCTAAGAAAAAGAATTCACAGCGACCCAAAGAACAAAACAAACCACAAACAATAAAAGATTCCTCGAAAGCGAACCCCGCGAAGAAGAAAAAAGCTGCATTGACCTCGAAGTCTCTCGACAATGAGTCCCGCCCTTCGAAGAAGTCTGCGCCAATTTCAATTTCGCTGGACTGGAAAAAGGCGGGGGGGATTCTTGTTGGGGTCGCGGGTGTGATCGCGTTGTTCTTCTGGGGCTATTCAAAGTTTGGCGGAGATTCCGGCATCCCGCTGGTGAATCCGTATGACGAAACCTCCGAGAACCACGCCTCGAAAAACTCGCAGGATCTCGCACTGCACGAAGCGGGGAATCCCTCAAAGTCGGAGAAAGATCGCAATCTTCAAAATCAATCTGAGAACTCGCAATCAACAGAAGATCGCAATGCTCAGCAAGGTCTTCCTCCACGTTGGGTGATTGCCGATCGAGAACGACCTAAGGACACCAATGCCGAAGCGTTCCGTGTCCAAAAAGGACAGAAAGGGCGTTCGACATTTTTGAATCTGAGTCAAGCACTTCAGTCCGTCGGTGATCGCCCTTGCGATATTGAGCTTCCTCAAGAACTATACGATGACCTTCAGCCGGTCAGTCTTTCGTTAAAAGAACGGCTCACGATCCGTGGTGGCGGAGAAGGCTCTGTTCTGATCTATCAGGCTGGCTTGCAGGAGAAAACGGAACTCCCGAAGCCATGGTTGCGAGTTGAAGGAGGGACTCTGGAACTCGTCGGGCTGAACTTCATGATTTCAAATTCGAGTGAACATCTGTTGGAATTTCTTCAGCTCGATGGGACTGATTTAGTACTCCGCGATTGCACATTTACTTCTCTCTCTGATGTCTCCACGACTCTCGCTGCGATTCAGGGGCAATCTTCAAATGGGAACCAAATTCTGATCGAAAATTGCCTGATTCGTGGAGACCATTTCTCCGCTGTGGATATCAAGCATGTCTCTTGCGAACTGTACTGCCACAATTCGTTGCTCATTTCAAAGAGCGATCCCCTCGTTCGCGTTGGGATCGGAACCGGGAAGGTCGACCAGCATCTTCAAATTTCAAATAGTACATTTTGTGGTGGGACCGCCGGAATTCAGTTTGTCAGTCAGGACCAAGGTCAACCAGCCGGGAACTGTCGCCTTGACTGGCAGCGATCCATTTCAATCGGGCAAGAGGCTCCGAGCGCCGCGATTCAACTCGTGAATATCCCTGCGAAAGAATCGGCGAAACAGGTTTCTCTGAAGACTCAACACGTTCTGTTTTTTAATCAGCCAGTGCTCACAGAAGTTGTCGTGGAGAAAGTCTCAGTCGAATCTGTATTGAATGCCAACAAATGGAAGACATTTTGGAAGACTGCTCTCCCCAGCAGCGATGTCATTGAAATTGAGCAAATGAGTGACTTGTTCAAAAATTCAGTTCTGGTCACCGCTGCCGATGTCAGCGAGCGATTGAAGAAATTCCTCGAACCTGGAACGGGTGAACGATCTCAGTTGGGTGTCGACTTCGAATCTGTGGCAACCATCGAACCGGTCGCTGTCGAACGTCAACAAGCACTGGAGAAAATTAGTCGTCAAATTGCTCAGCACAAGCTAATGACCTTTAAGGGGAAGACAGTCCGATTCGATATGAATCACGCAGATCGGCTCCCCAAGTTTCTTGCTAGCCCTGAATGTCCCGATGGAACAACCGTCGTATGTTTTGGAGCGGGTGTGCGGACATTTCCTCCTGTAACGTTGACAAACCGCAGCCTGAGAATCCGATTCGAACAAACTCCCGGAATCGCTCTCACGATTTCACCGAAATCAGCTGCTCAAGCGACACCGATGTTTCTGGTTGAGGGTGGGGAGCTACAACTCGAAGACGCTCGTATTGAATTGCGAGCCACAAACACAGACTCACCTTCTCCACTCTTTCTGGAAGTTCGTCAGGGAGGCAACGTGCAGATTGTTCGGTCCCAGATCTTTCAACTATTCAAAAAACCAAACCCGAGAACTCTGATAAGATTCGAGGCCAATTCGACCGCAAAGCACAATTTGATTTCGATTGAATCTTCGCTGCTCAGCAGTTCGGGACCACTCGTTTCGCTCGACGCCACCAATCAGTCACTCCGTTTCGTGGATTCGGTTCTGGTTTCAGGAGCTGACGCAATTACGATGAAGGGGGAGGCTTCGGTTGGTTTCATTGATGTCGAACAATCGACATTCAGCCATGCCAAAGCAGCCTTCGCGACAACAGGCTCGCAACAGCCGATTGTGGTTTCTGTCTCTGATTCCGTGTTCGCGCCATCGATTACCGATTCCAGCGAGTCTTCCGTTCTGAGGAGTGATTCGTTGAAGACGCTCCGGGCAAGCCTCCAGTGGTGGGAAGCTTCCTGTGCGTTTGCTCCGCAAATTCAAAATCCAATCTTGGTTCCCGATGAACACTTGCCTGGCTCTTTTCCAGTTGCCTGGAAAAGTTTCTGGGGACCTCATCATGTTGTGAACCCGCTATACGGACCACGGGCGATTATTTTTGACAAGAAAATCGGAGATGTCGACAAATTGGCTCCGCAGGATTTGCAGATCGCTGGCAGCAGCCAGTCTGCTGTCTGGTCTTCAACAGGAACCCCCATCGGGGCAACCATTTCAACGATTGGCCCGCAAGAGGCCGGGAAGGCTTCGGAAAAAAGTTCCAATCCTGGACGAGTCAACACGCCGAAAGGGTTTTGAGAACCGAGGCGAAAGAACTTTTCTCGGCATCAGCTCAACGTTCGTTGAACTCTTTTCAAAACGTCATTTTTTTGCTGCTGCGATGAAGTCCGCGAGCGTTAAGATGTTCCGCGTGTAGGTGCGAGTGTCGATGACTTTACTGACGCCATCGAAGTTCTTCATGCTTCCATCTTGAACCCAAGCTCCGCGTTGATCGAGTGAGCGGATCACTTCTGCTGTCCGCTTTGCCAGGCTCTCACTCATCTTCGGCGCTCTCACTGAGCGAATCAGGGATCTTTTGGAGGGGCCTTTGCTGCGCAAAGATTTGTATTGACTCTCCAGCCTGTCCAGTTTGGAGCCGACTTTGAAGCCGTAATGAGTCGGCAGGTCATCATCGGTGTAGACAAGTTTGTAATCGCGAGTGAAGTACAATGGTTTGTCGGTTCCCATTTCGTAAAAACGGGCCAGTTGACCATCTTTAAATTGAATGGAACGATAATACTCGAGAGCCCGGGGGATCGGTTTCAGAAATCGTTCTTCTCCAGTTTTATCGTACAACAGCAGCAGGACTTCCATCGCACCTTGCGACTCCAGCCCACTGATGGCGGGGGGCTCAAACTTTCGTGCCCATTTCGGTTGCATACGTTCATTATATTGCTGAGCCCACCCCGGTTGCGGTTCGGGAAGTTGGGCGAGAAGTAAAAATTCACCACCCCGTTTGGCTGCATCTAGCCATTGATCGTCCTGATAAATTTCGTGGGCGATCAGCATCAGTCGAATCAGGTCGGAAATGGTGTTGTCGTTGAGCGTGTAGAATTTCGAATAAGAAACCTTTTGGTATGTCCGGCTCCATGAGTCGGGAAAGCTTGCTTTGAGTTGGGCGTTTTCAACGTTTGGCGCATCGGCAGGAAATCGCTGTGGCCATGCTCCATTGGGGTACTGCGCATCAACAAAGGCGTTCAAGGCATACATCGCTGCTTCGTGAATTTGTTGATTCTTAAAGTCTAAAGCCTGATCGGTGAGCATTAAGCACTGAAGAGATGACTGCGATTTATTGTCATCGAAAGTGGAGTGATATTTTCGGTTCTTCGAGTCTGTTCGAGGATCGACACGATAGGCGTACCGAGGTCGCAAGTCTGGATCGAATTCGATGTTTTCTCCCCATCCCCCGGACTCAAGTTGACCACGAATCAGTCCGTCCGCCGTTTCCAGCATGGCCTCTTTGAAGACAGGCAAGTTGGTCAACTTCCAGGCGTGGACATATGCCATCCCTACCGCTCCTGTCGCTGGTGGTTCAATCCACGCTTCGAGAGGACCGACGCGTGTTTCGCCTTCTCGTTTTTTTAAATCGGAACTGACACGATAAACCGAACCTCCCTGAACTCCGACGTTCTTACGGTAGAAACGGACCGCCTTTTGGAGTGCCGCTTCCGCCTGCTCTCTCGAGGGAAAATCCTGAGCGTTGGCAGCGCTGGAACTCGACACAATCAGTACGAGAATCATGTGAAAAACGGACTTCATTGGTTTTCTCATCTTCTTTGATTACATTTCATTCGCCGTACACGTATCATCGCTCTTTGATCCATTGAGTCAACTTCATAACCTGTTCTTTAAGGCACGATGTCATGTCTGATGAATCCAATTCTCCCAGCGTAGCGACAACACCAGCGAAACCGAAACGAAATCCTGCGGAACGAATCTTCGTCTGGGGATTGATTGCGGTGATGGCCTTCTTCGTCTGCACCGAGGGAATCGCACGCTTTGGATACTCGATGACGCTGCCCAGGCTCCAAAAGCGAATCAATGAAGATGACGGGGCAGACCCGAGACCACTCACGGTTGAAGAGGCAGATACGCTCGTCTTTGGTTTTCCAACGAAGACTGTGGAAGGTCAAAAAGTCACATACCGCTGGAAAGGACTCCTCAAAGATTTTGGAGCTATTCACCTTCCGTACGACGAGGATAATATCGTTCTCACTTTAGTGACTGACGCCCCACCTGAAGTTGAAGAGAAAGTCGCAGCCACTGGTGAAGAGGAAGCAGGAAGCGATCCTTCGATCGAAGGGGCCCCGGCAGGAGCCGCACCGGCGGAAGGCGATGGCGATGAAGCAACCGGTCGCGAGGGTGGCGGACGAAACTTTGATCCAATGCAGCTTGATACCGATGGAGATGGAAAGCTTAGCAAGGAAGAAGCTCCCGAACGGATGCAGCAAATCTTTGATCGTATCGATACGAACGGCGATGGTTTTGCAGATGCTGAAGAATTCGCTGCCATGCGGGCTGCTCGCCAGAATCGAGGAAGCGAAGCCCCCGCAGCAGAAGGCAACGCTCCTGAAAAACCGAAGAAAGAATCTGAACCAGCCGGAGAGAAAAAGCCGGAACCAAAAGAAGACACAACCAAACCCGTTGAAGAAGCCCCTGCTGCTGAGAGCGCTCCTCCCAAGGCTGCGCCTGCCAAGCCAACTCCAGCTGAGACTGCCCCCGCTAAAACTACTCCGGCCGAAAGTGAATAGTTTCGGATGCGAGAGCATCTTGAGTGTCGGTCTTCCCGTTCGGTTTTGTGGTGAGCAGGCTATAGGATTGTGAAAGCGATCTTCGTGGTCATCCAAGAACGGTGCGGGAAATCTTGCCGAACAGCTCTAATATTCGCGGCATCCAGTCTTGGTGTTCCGGTTTCATGACACAAGCACGCAAGCAAGTCAGTTCGGATTGATCCCAGTTCTGGATGTCACTTTTTTCTTCAACGAGCTTTCTCGGCAGTGTGACAAGAGCAAAATGCAAATCGGCTTCTGCCGCGGCATCGAAAATTTCTCTCGCTTTCGCAGATGACTCGGAGGCACTTTCTGTACGAACGCTCCAGACAACGATATCGAGTTCTGGTGCGACAACGGGTGAGTAGAACTGAGACTGGCTGAGCCATTCGTAGAGCTCAATCGCTGCACTTCGACCAGACTCCAGGCCTGTTGGAAATTCACCATGTGGTTCTAACGGAAAACGTTGCAGCGTGGCCCAAAGTGCAACAGCAGCAGCACCTGCACGAGAACATTCGAGCGAAATCTCCCCAAGGTGAAGCTGGTCGCTCGTAAAGTATGTGTATGGAGAATCGTGCTTGTACACTCGCGCGACAGAGGGATCTTTAAAGAGGACGCACCCACACCCGTATGGCTGAAGTCCATGTTTGTGTGGATCAATGACGATGGAGTCAGCTCGGTGCATGAGCTCGTACTGACGCGTTGCGTACTCAGAAAGATTTCCCGCCAGTTTGAAGTACCCGCCGTAAGCGGAGTCGATATGAATTCGAAACTGGTACTGTTCCTGTAATGCAAGAATTTCTTCGAGCGGGTCAATGGCTCCGAGGCCGGTTGTCCCCAAGGTGACGACAACTGTTCCAACGGAATGTTTGTCGAGCACTTCTTGAAGGGCTGCAGTTCTCATGCGCCCCCGGGTGTCACTTTCAATAACCTGACAGTCGATTCCCAGAAGTGATGCACAACGTGAGTGTGTATAGTGAGCTTGGTCGGAGACCGCGATGAGCCGGCTTTCAGTCAGCTCTCGTGAAACCCACAACGCTTCCAGGTTTGCGACAGTCCCACCGCCGCATAGATGACCGAGTCCGTTTTTCCATCCGATCATCTCTGCGATTTGCTGAACGGCATCCTTTTCCATTTCCGAACTGGCACGTCCCCCATCGAGTGCATGGTTATTCGGATTGGTGCTCATCGCCAGTGTGTAGGCCAAGTGAGCAATCGGATGAGGAGGCTTCATCATTTGCCCCAGATACATGGGGTGCTGATACGGATAATTGTTGTGGAGTTTCGATGCGACTCGCTGCAGAATTGGATCAAGATCCTTGTGGTTTGATGAACTCTCCACTTCCGGAAGTGAGTCAAAACCAGACTTCCAGGTCGCAACTGCATGTTCGAGAATTTTGAGAGTCTCGTTGTCCAGATTCATGTTTGACTGGTCTTCACGTTACGTTTTCGGCATGTTTCGAATTGGTGTTCGGGTTTTGCCTCGTGGCGAGCAGTCTATGAAGTCATGGAAGTGAACTTCACGAGCAGGACAAGCGTTGAGGAGACTCTACTCCGAACCACGTACGTGAAGATAAGTAGAGAGTTGAGTGACGTCGAGGACATGCTGGATTTCTTTTGATGGATGATACAACTCAATATCAGTCCCGCTCTGTTTGATCGCGGTGAGCACTCCCAGAATCCAGCTGGAAATGAGCCCCACATCCATCAAATCGACAACCAGAACTTCACAATCATGATGGCGGATCATTCCGAGAAGCTGGTCTCGAACGGAGTCCGCATATAGCGGATTTTCGAGATGCTTTCCTTCAAACCCAATGACTGTGAGTCGGCCGGTTTTGTAAATGTGGAATAAATTCGAGGATGAAATGTCCATAGTATTGCCCGCAATTCAGGTTTGATTTGATGAACATTCATCACACAGGCGAGGCAGCAGGGCGAAGAACGATCATCAATGTCACTGATCAGTATGCCCACTGAATGACCAAAAACGCAAGAACTTCTTGTTGAGGTTCTTGCGTTTTTGAGTGACACGCTGAGTTTTGTCGAAGCAACTTCTTGGTTCGTTCAGTCTGATTTAACAGGTCGTCGACTCCAGAAGAATCGCCAACCAAGTGTGTCGACTGGCTGTTGAAATGTCTCGATACAGATTCGGTGGAACCTATTTGGCGAGAAGATTTTTGTAAATTTCAGCACCTTTCACCAAGGCTGAGTCAATCTTTGAAGCATCTTTTCCGCCTGCTTCTGCCAGGTCTGGGCGTCCTCCTCCTCCGCCACCGACGATCTTGGCAGCTTCTCGGACACAGTCGCCAGCTTTGACGCCTTGTTTCACAAGGTCCTTACTCACGGCAGCGAGTAAAGCAACTTTCCCGTCAATTTCGGCTCCCAGAAGGACTGCGATACTTTTTCCTTTTTGTCGCAACTGATCGGCATACTCACGGAGTGTTTCTCGATCAACATCTTTCAGGTGATGGCAAACAATTTTGGCGTCACCGACTTGTTCTGCACTTTCGAGAAGGTGGCTTACCGCATCTTTCACTGATGCTTTTGTGAATTGCGAAAGTTGTTGCTTCAAGGTTTTTAATTCATCCTGGAGCAGTGAGATTTTTCGTGGCAGGTCTTCAAACTGCGGAGCCTTTAGTTGTTGAGCGACTTCTTTGAGAAGCTCTTCCTGGTCGCGAATCCGTTCGAGTGCTTTCTTGCCGGTCGAAGCAACGATACGTCTCACCCCAGCAGCGACGTTTTCTTCTGACTCAATGCGAAAGACGCCGACCTGCCCGGTGTTCGTCAGGTGTGTTCCCCCGCACAATTCTTTGCTGTACTCGCCGATCGAGACCATGCGGACCCGGTCTGGGTATTTCTCACCAAACAGAGCCATCGCACCTTGAGCGCGTGCTTCTTTGATGTCCATGAATGTTGTCGAAACAGTCGAACCTTCAGAGATTCGGGAGTTAACAATGTCTTCGACCTGACGCAGCTCATCCGATGTCACGGCACCACCGTGAGAGAAGTCGAACCTCAAGTGGTCGTTCTCAACCTTGGAGCCACGTTGCATTGCGTGCTCGCCCAAGACGGTATGTAGTGCATGGTGCAGCAGGTGCGTTGCTGAGTGTGCCCGCTGAATTCCGTGGCGACGGTGAGATTCGACTTCTGCATGGACCGAGGAGTTCAAATGAACTTCTCCAGAACTCAACCGACCGCGATGAACAATAAGTCCGGCATGTTTCTGGGTGTCGAGAATTTCGATCTCCCCTTTACTGCTCTTTAGAACTCCCTGATCTCCAACCTGACCACCGGATTCACCATAGAACGGAGTCTGGTTCAGAAGCACATCGACGAGCGTGCCCGGTTGAGAAATGCTCTCGGCAGGTTTACCGTCCACGATCATCCCGACAACAATGGCGTCGGAACTGATTCCTTCGTAGGCCAGGAACTTGGTTTCTCCATGTTCCTGTTGAATTCCATCGAGTGGACCGGCAGCCATGACGCCCCAGGAAACATCTCCACCGCTTCGGCGACGATGGTTTTCTTCGGCAATCTTGAAGCCGTCCATGTCAATCGTCAATCCTTGATCGGCAGCCAGCGCCGAGGTGAGATCGAGAATGAACCCGTCTGTCTGATGAAGGTCGAAGACCTCTTTTCCGGGAAGCTCTTTCGCTCCGGAATTGTTGGCTTTATTAACGAGTTTTTCGTACTTGTGCAGTCCCCGATCGATGGTCCCGAGGAAGTGTTCCTCTTCTTCACGAATCGTATCCTGAACGTTTTCGACGGTCTGTTTGAGTTCCGGGTATGGAACAGACATTAAGTCGACGACAGTCGGAACGATTTCGTGCAGGAACGGTTCTTTATGACCAAGGAGATACCCTTCCAGAAACGCACGCCGAAGCAACAGGCGAATGATGTAGGCTTCCGCTTTGCTTCCCGGAGTTGCTCCTTCATGAATGGCAAATGTGCAAGCGCGAACGTGGTCGGAGATCCTTCGAATCGCCCGACCTTCTTTGGCAGTGAAATCGTACTTCGTGCCGATGACTTCACCCGCTGCGAGGCAGAGCGGTTTGAGAATGTCGATTTCGTAGTTGCTTTCGACACCCTGCAAGACTGCAGCAGTCCGCTCAAGTCCCATTCCGGTATCAATGTTCTGTTTCGGAAGTGGTCGCAAGTTGTCTGGAGGATCGCCAACGCGGTTGAACTGGGTGAAAACAAGGTTCCAGATTTCGACCTCTTTGCCGCCACTGGGGGGGTGATAGTAGATCTCGCTGCACGGTCCGCAGACACCGTCTGGACCTTTCGATGGAGCTTCTGCCGGCCAGAAGTTCTCATCTTCATCGAGCCGTTGAATTCGATCCTTCGGCAGACCGATCTCTTTTTCCCAGATGTTGAAGGCTTCGTCGTCGTCGAGGTAGACCGTCACACTCAACCGAGTCGGATCGAGCGCGAGCCAGTTGCTGTCGGTCAGAAATTCCCAGGCCCAATGAATCGCTTCCCGTTTGAAATAGTCTCCGAATGAGAAATTCCCGAGCATCTCGAAGAACGTATGGTGATAGGCGGTCACTCCGACATTACTGATGTCGCCGGTTCGCAGGCACTTCTGGCTGGTCGTGGCGCGGGTGAATTCCAGCGGACCGATTCCAAGAAATTGGTTCTTGAACTGGTTCATTCCTGCAGGTGTGAAAAGAACCGTTGGATCATCCTTGGGGACAAGAACATCGCTCGGTCGCCGAACACAGTCCTTGGATTCAAAGAAAGACAGATATGCTTCGCGAAGTTCGTTCGTATTCATTGTGAGTCTGTATTCAGGCGGCTAATTTTTTATTTAAGGTCGAGATGCTCGCATATCTTAGCGTCCTTCAATTCGATCCCAAGACCAAAGGGGCGAAAGAAACAGACGTTTGGAATTATCCCGGGGGCGTCCATCGAACTGCTGGGTGACGACCTGAACGAGTTCGATCTGCCCAAAGAGCTTTGAATGATGGACGGCTATTCTATCGCTTTCGACGTTTGAACGCATCGGTAAATGGAGGGGTGTCGTAGGTTGTTCCGTCTCCGGTCACACGGGGATCACCTGTCTGTCTCAGAACGCTGAAGAGCCGGGTTGACAGTTGCTCGCGAACTTTCGAGTAATCGGCATTTTCCGCAAGATTGTTCAGTTGATGTGGATCTTTCTTGATCTCATAAAGCTCTTCTTTTGGCCGTAATCCGAAGGCAATGTCCAGGTATTCCTGCATCTCAGGCTTGCCGAGTCCAAGGGTGATATAAGCTTTTGTGGGACTGGCGTCCAAGTCTCCGTAGGCTGCGAATGTGTTGTTGGCGAGTTCCTCGTACGTCGGCAGCGGTTCGACCGGCTTGCCGTAGCCGTTGCCATCCCCCATCGGATATCGCTCAGGCTTGAAATTGTGAATGTAGAGGAAGTCTTTTGTTCGAATCGCTCGCTGAGGGTATGGGAGGTTGCCTTCCCGAACGCTGGCAACATGCCGCTCTCGTCCGATGATGACCGCATCACGCGAAGCATCAACGAGACCCGATGAACCGGTTTTTAAAACTTTCAATAAGCTACGACCCGTCATCACTGCGGGAGGTTCGACTCCTGCTGCTTCAAGAATGGTCGGAGCAAGATCCGGGAGGCATACAAAATCTTCGACGACACGTCCGGCTGGGACATTCTTCCCCCAGCGAATCGCCAGTGGGACATGAGTCCCCAAGTCGTACAAATTGCACTTCCCGCGAGGAATTCCCGGGACACCATGATCTCCTGAGACGATCACGATTGTGTTTTCCAGCTCCCCCAGACGTTCAAGTTCGTCGATTAAGACCCCCAGACCATTGTCAAACGCCTGAACCTCACCCAGGTAGTCAGCGAAGTCCTCGCGGACAATGTGAACGTCCGGCAAGTACGGAGGAAGTTTTCCTTCGAGTTTGTCTGGATCAATCCCCCAGAGGGTTTTCCCGGAGCCCTTGGTCCACTTACGGTGACAGTTCGTCGGACCAAACCAGTAGCAAAACGGCTCATTCTTGTCGCGATCCTTCAGGAATGATGTGAAGTTTCCGCGCACTTCATCGTAGAGCGTTTGCTTGGCAGCTTCAGGGTTATCTGCCTCAGAGACAAACTGAGAGAATCGATTGAATTTGTTTCCGCTCTTGTTGTAGGCCGTTCGACGTGCTCCGTATGGAGCATTCGCGACCGTTCCCGGACTCCAGACTTTGTAGCTGTGTCCGATGTGATACCCTTCTTTCTCTAACAGCAACGGATAGGTCGGGATTGTTTCATCCCAAATGGCACCTTGCAGAATTGCCCCCCGTCCGGTTCTCCAGAAGTACTGACCTGAAAGCAAAGAGCTGCGACACGGGGTACACGAAGGAGCGTTCACAAATGCGTTTTTGAACAGGACTCCCTCTTTAGCGATTCGGTCAAAGTTTGGAGTTGCCACCAGATCGCTCGGTCCACCAGGTTCGAGTTTGGCATAGGCGCTGGCATAACGTCCCCAGTCGTCTGCAAATGCAAACACAATATTTGGTCGACTCGCAGCTTCCAGAGGACCAGCAAAAAGGACCCCAAAGAAGAGGGTGAGTAATAGCAATCGTTGAATGAGTGACTTCATAAGTGGAGACATCTTGCTTGAAATTGCTGGTTGAAAGTGCTTGCCAACTCTTAAGACCGACCTTCCTGCATCCGTACAATTGAAAGGAGTTCAGCTTGGATATATTGCGACTGAGAGTATAGATGATATCGTGCATGGCACAAATTTTCAGCGTTTTTTTCATGCGATCGTCGTTGAGGGGCTCTCTTTGGATCGAGAAGAAAAGCGATTTTCTCAGTATTTTAGAAGCCAGAATTATCGGTGGAGGTCGATTCGTCGCGAAACTGCTTTTAAGTTGACCGAGAAGTGTATGTGACAATTTCGAACTAAGGACTAGAATCGAAGGACTCAAGTGTTTCGACCAATTTTGGTTGATTCTCAAGAGTGACCAGAAGCAGTTCGACGAAGCTGTGAACAACTCTGTGGAGAATATTGCATTACCGAAATGAGCGTAATGAGCATTGTGCAACTCCGAACAACTCCGCTTCCGCGTAACCAACCGAACAATCAGACTCGAGAGTAATAAAAAACCGTGAAGGAACTCGTCTCACCCAGACAGGTCGCTCAGGCAATTGGCGCGAGTGAATCCTCTTTGAAACGCTGGTGCGATCAAGGAAAGATTCCGACGGTCTACACAGCAGGTGGACATCGTCGCATCCCGGTGAGTGGGGTTCTTACGTTCTTGAGAAAAGCTGGGATGGAGATTCGTAGTCCTGAGATCCTCGGACTGCCAGCTGCGACAACCGGCGGGGGAGAGCGGAAGCTTCACGAAGAACAGGCCCGCCTTCTGCAGGCTCTTGTTCGTGGAGAAGAAAGCGTTTGTGTTGAGGTGACTCTCAATCTGTACCTTGCGAATTATCCGATGAGTCTCATTTGTGACGAAGTGCTGGCGAAGGCTTTCGAGCAGATCGGCGAGAAGTGGGGGTGCGGAGATGTCGCGGTCTATCAAGAACGGCGTTCTTGTGAATTATGCCACCGTGTGATGCATGAACTCCGTCGATCTCTCCCTGAACTGCCAGTGGACGCCCCTATTGCTGTTGGCGGAACAATCGATGGTGATCCTTATACACTTGCTTCGGCGATGGCAGAACTCGTTCTCAGAGACTTGGGCTTTCGAGCTGCATCGCTCGGGAACATGCTCCCTTTCTCCTCGCTGGCTCATGCCTTGTGCGACACTCAGCCGAAACTCTTCTGGGTGAGTGTTTCAGCAATTCGTGATCTCGATCAGTTTCTCGAAGAGTTCGATCGCCTCTCGACACTCGCATTCGAAAATCAGGTGACTCTGGTCGTCGGAGGAAAGGCGTTGACTGATGACGTTCGAAAGCAAATGAAATACAGTGCATTTTGCGATAACTTCCAGCATCTGGCAGCCATCGCAAAACAAGTCGTCACCAACACATCACACGCAGGCGAATAAGCACTGCGAAGAAATTGATTTTCTAACAGCGTGAAAGTCGCTATTGCGAGCAATGCCTGAACTCTCCCCGACCGAACTGGACTCTGCCCGGAAATTGATCCAAGTTGCCTTCGCTGAAGATCTGGCGGATTCGGAAGATATCACAACGAACTCACTCGTTCCCGTGACCGCAACCGGGAGTATCAACGTTGTTTCAAGAGAGTCGGGAGTGTTGAGTGGCTGCGTGGTTGCCAAAGAAGTTTTTGAAATCTTTGATTCACAAATTCAATTTGAATCACTCCTTCATGACGGGGCGAAGTTGGAACCGGGGAGCGTGATCGCAAAAATTTCAGGGTCGATGCGTTCCATTCTCACAGCTGAGCGAACCGCATTGAATTTCCTCACTATGCTCAGCGGGACAGCGTCATTGACCCGGAAGTTCGTCGATGCCGTGGCGGGCACAGAAGCAAAAATCTTGGATACCCGGAAAACACTTCCGGGGATCAGAGAACTACAGAAATTCGCTGTGCGCTGCGGAGGCGGAACAAACCACCGCATGGGGCTGTTCGATGCTGTCCTCATTAAAGATAATCATCTCGCATGGTGGTCCGGTGATGGTGACAACACTCTTGCAAACGCTGTGGCATCCTCTCGAAAAATGGTTGCGTCAGAAGTGATTGTCGAGATTGAAGTCGACTCGCTCGATCAGTTCAGAGACGCAGTGCAGGGCGATCCCGATATCGTTTTGCTGGACAACATGACTCTCGAACAACTTCGGGAAGCCGTTCGCTTCCGCAATCAAAACAAGCCAGCAATCCAACTTGAAGCTTCCGGAGGTGTAACTCTGAACACAGTCGCCGACATCGCAGCGACCGGAGTTGACCGAATCAGCGTGGGGGCTCTCACGCATTCCGCAGTTGCCCTCGATATCGGCTTCGACTGGAGAATCTAGAACACGTTTCACCAGTATCATTGCTGTACGCCACGAGGCAGAACGCGAACACCAATTCGAAAATGGCTATAGCAGCGCCGTAATTCTTTATTTGCCGCGACGGCGACTTTGCTTATTCGCGAGATCTGATAGATCCAATTCGAAGAAACCGCTGAGGCGAATGCTTGAGTGGATTTCTTTGATTCGTTCTGAAGATGGGGCCATAACGGGTGACATTTTCGAGCTTAAAACAACAACGATTGAGTGAAGTCAATTTGACCGGTTGCGAAATGGATCAGGAGTTGCCATTCTCACAATTGTGAACGATTTAGGTTTCATTGATAACATCCGTCATTGGTTGAATTTTCCTATATGTACACTTTGTTGATACTGTATGCGCTCGTCGCTGTTGGATTCTCCTTTTTCTGTTCGATAGCTGAAGCAGTCCTGTTGAGTGTGACTCCTTCTTTTATCGCAACGCTGAAAGAGAAGGGGAAACCGTCCGCGACGTTGCTCGAAAAACTCAAGGGTAATGTGGATCGTCCGCTTGCTGCGATTCTCAGCTTGAATACCGTCGCACATACAGTGGGGGCCGCCGGTGTTGGTGCTGAAGCTGCGAAAATCTGGCAAACCGAACATGCCGGTGGACATGCAGTCGGCTGGGCCTCTGCGGTCATGACGCTCGTTATTCTGGTTCTCTCCGAAATCATTCCAAAAACAATTGGAGCCGTCTACTGGCGACCTCTAGCCGGTCCGATTGCCTACATGGTGAGCTGGTTGATCTTGATTTTATACCCGCTGGTTCTGCTCTCCGAGAAGTTAACTCAACTGATTGGTGGGAAAGATCGTGAAGGAATTATCACACGCGAAGAAGTTGCAGCGATGGCCCACATCAGTGCCCAGACGGGGCAAATCGAAGCCAGCGAATCCAGGATTCTGGCGAACTTGTTCAAGCTGCAAGTTTTGGTCGCGGAAGATGTGATGACGCCGCGAACGGTGATCCGTGCGTTTCCACAAGCATTGACCGTGAACGAAGTCGTGCAACAGTTCCCGATGCTTGCTGTCTCGCGAATTCCGATTTATGAAGCGGACATCGATAGCGTGACTGGCTTCGTTTTAAAGTCAGACATTTTGCTTGCACAAGCAAATGATAAAAAACAAACCACCCTCAAAGAGCTTGGTCGCGAGATCAAAAAAGTTGCCGCGTCGACCCCGCTCTCAGAACTTTTCGATCTTCTCCTGAACGAGCGAGCGCACATTGCGCTGGTTTTGGATCAGTACGGCGGAACCGATGGACTGGTCACGCTGGAGGATGTGATTGAAACGTTGCTCGGAATGGAGATTGTCGACGAAGCTGACAAAGCTGACGACATGCAAAAGCTGGCTCGCAAGCAATGGGAGAAACGCGCCGCAGCGATGGGACTCGAACCATAAAGAGGGGCAAGTCTAACCTCGCGGCAGAAATCGCTTACAAAAGCAAAGAGATGTTACCACGATCACAACAAAAAAACGGAACTGAAAAAATGCACCTGCGAATTTCTCTGTTCGTGATTTTCCTGTTACCATTTTGTTCGATTTGCGATGCTCAGAAAGTTCCATCGAAAATCGTCGCTGAGAATGCCAAGGCTGGCAGCCTTGACTGGCAATTAACGCGAGTTCGTCCTGATTCCGGGGGGTATCGTTCACCTGCAATTGAAGGATACTGCTCAAAACAAAGCGTTGCAGCTGGGGAATCCATCGATGTCATGATCTCGACCGATCCGCCATCGCCCTACAAGATCGAATTCTTTCGCATGGGGTACTATGACGGGCGTGGCGCTCGATTGATGAAGACCATTGATCGTCTCGACGGAATAACACAGCCGATCCCTGAGCCGGGAGAAAAGGCACTTCATGAATGCCAATGGGAAACCTCGACCACGCTGACGATCCCGGAAGACTGGTTGAGCGGAGTCTACCTGGGGCGGATGACAACACTCCCTGACAGTGAGCTGAAACCGTATTGGCAAAGCTACGTGGTCTTCGTTGTTAAAGATGACCGACCAGCGGATGTGTTATTTCAGGTTTCTGACAACACCTGGCAAGCTTACAACCGCTGGCCCAACAATTTCTCAGTCTACACCCATCCGAAAGGGGTACAAGGTCCGTGGGCAGATGTCAGCTTTGATCGACCATACGGAAAAGAAGCTCAATTTACGGGAGTCGTCGCTGACCCGTTGACGTTCGGATCGGGCGAGTTTTTGCCATTCGAGTTTCCATTGTCGTACTGGTTAGAAAAGCACGGTTACGACGTTTCATACTGCTCTAACAGCGACATGTTGACACCAGATCGAGGTCAGAAATGCAAAGTCTTTATCAGTATTGGACACGATGAGTATTGGGATATCCGGCAGTTCGAAAGCGTCACGAAAATGCGTGACTCCGGTGTGAATTTGCTGTTTTTGTCTGGAAACAGTGTTTGCTGGGTTTCGCCGTTTCGTGACTCCTCATCAGGCAATCCCAATCGTATTTTCTTTCGAGCAGGTCCTTACGGAGCACAGAACGACTATGCACTCGAGCGAATAGAACTGAATGGTCCGTTTCCGGAGCATGGTCCCGATGAAGGTCTTCTGATGGGTGTGCGAAATGTCAGACCAGTCAACGGCGGAGGGGACTGGATCATTACGAAACCTGATCACTGGATGTTTGAAGGAACAGGGGTGAAAAAAGGTGACAGAATTCCTGGTCTGATTGGCTGGGAATATCACGGGCAGCCTGCCGACATCCCGGGATTGGAAGTCGTCGCGGCGGGGACCGCCTTTCAGGGCGGCGTTAATCCGCAGCAATGGGCGGCGACAATTTACCCGGGACCAAAAGAGAACTTCGTCTTTAATGCCTCAACAATCTTTTGGGCGCAAGGCCTCTCGTCCCCACCAGGTCACGTTCTTCCCTGGTCACACTGGAGTCGGCCACATGGTCCCGATGAGCGGGTTCAAAAGATGACGCACAATTTGCTCAAGCGAGCAATCGAATAGACGCTTCGCGTGATCTCCCGGTTCATAGCTAACCAAGATCATATCTAAGAACCGGGTGATCAAAACGCGATCAAATTTCAGAGTGCGAGTGGCTGACGTCACGCGCTGAGTGGTCTCACGCAAATTCAAGAATGAACTTCAGATCCTGCCTTGAGGAGTGAGCGATTCTTCTTGTGGAAATTGTTATTCACGGAGACCCAACTCGGAGCATTCGAGATTATCGACTCAACGTTTCCAGCAGCAAATTGTCGTGTGGATAAGGATGCCCTTTGTGCTGGCGGAAGCCTTCGCCATATTCCGCGTTGACTTGCTCGCCACGCTTTTTCGCCCAGCGTTTGCAGCTATCGAGGTACTCATCCATCCCGTGTTGCTGCCGCAACCAGGCACGCTGGCTTTCGTGGCAGGCGAGCATGTCGATCTTCAGTTTAAAGGTCTCGGTCACATCAACGATGAAATCGTATGGTGTCGGCTCGCCGAACCAGTCAACACCCTCAATCGGATCGACGTAATACAGGTGCGGGATCTTTTTTGTAATCGGAGCCGGGTCCCATTGTTCGGTTGGATAGTTCGGAACCGAGGCTGCGAAACAGGCATCGCGTACCAGTTTACTCGTCATTTCGTGGTCGTTCATGTAGTCGACCGGGGGAGCCGTCAAGACAATATCTGGTCGAGCACGACGAACTGCTTCTGTGACACGTTTGCGACTGTCGTCATTGAATTCAATGCACAGGTCTTTGAATTCCAGGCACATGCATTCCGCCCCGAGCATCTCAGCTGCTTTTCGGGCTTCTGCACGGCGAACACGAGCGATTTCCTCCTGCCCCATCTCTGCGGAACCTTTATCGCCAGCGGTCATTGTGGCGATGACAATTTCACAGCCTTTGTCTTTAAGGATCGCGAGAGTTCCAGCGCACAAAATTTCAATATCATCCGGATGTGCATGAATCGCAAGAATTCGAGGGGGAGTCAGTTCGTTAGGCATCAATGAATTCCTTCAGCGGGCAGACGCTAGGTCGCTCTCATAATTATGGCTGTCGATCGCGAATTAAGGCAGATTGGCCAGATTCAACACGGCGATCAGTGGGTCGTATTTCGCTCAGTATCTCGCGAGCATGGAGACATGTAAAGCAACTCTTTGCGAATTCAAAATCACAAAGATTGATCAAAGAATTCAATTGTTTCGCAGACCACGCCCCCTAAGTTTTTCGTGATTACTGAAAACTTAGGGATCGTAGTCTGGAAACATCTCAGAAATTGCTAGACTCCACTTTGTGATTTTCTCGCGATTTTTTGTCCAAACAAAAAACAGGTCTGTGATGGCGGCGTTGGAGCGACGGACGATTGGTGAACTGAATTGCCACGTGATTACAGCAGAGCATCCTGAGTGTCTGGTTGTCCTGTGTCATGGATTTGGAGCGGCCGGGAATGACTTGGTCCAGATCGGTGCTTATCTGCTGGAGTCGAATCCGGAGTTTGTTGATCGCGTGACAATTGCCTTTCCGGAAGCTCCGTTGTCCCTTGCTGAGTTGGGAATGCCAGACGGACGAGCATGGTGGCCGCTGGATATGATGCGGTTAAATCGAGTCGTTGAGTCGGGAAATTTTCGCGATTTGAGAGCCGAGTCGCCTGAGTTACTTCCGAGTTCGCGAGACAAGGTGGGCCAGGTCATCACCGAACTTCAATCAGAGTTGAAGCTCGATATGTCTCAGACGATCGTCGGTGGGTTCTCACAAGGTTCGATGCTGGTCACAGATCTCACCCTGCATGCGGATCCGAAACCTGCAGGGCTGGTCGTCTGGTCGGGAACGTTACTCAATGAAGCTGTCTGGCGCCCCTTGGCTGCCAGCCTGAGTGGACTCCCGATCGTTCAAAGTCACGGAACGACCGATGAAATTTTGCCGTTCGAGGCAGCGGAGTCGTTAAAAGAAATGTTCAAAGAAGCGGGAGCCCAGACCCGCTTCTTGAAGTTTTCCGGAGGGCACACTATCCCCCCAGAAGCAATTCAAGCGACCTCCGAACTGATTCAGCCACTCCTCAAACAGGTTTAAGAGTTACGGAACGCGCACCAATTCGAAAAATATTCTAAAGGTGAGGGCGGTCATCGAGCTTGAGTAGCAATCTGCGGAAATTCCCGTAGAACGTTTCCAAGGAAAATTTCTCAGCAGCAGACTCTTTGGCATTTTGAGAAATTTGCAGCCGAGTCCCCGGATCTTGGATCGTCTGCAGCGAGGACGCGAAATTGTTGAGATCTTTACACAGAAAACCTGAGTGCGCCTGATCGATCTGTTCAAGGAATCCTCCTTTCTCGTCAACAATCGGAACGCACGCTGCCCGCATTGCTTCTGCGGCCGTTCGACCGAATGATTCCGTCAATGTCGGATGATGATAAAGCATTGCGTGCCACTTCCAGAAAAGTTCTCTTGCGTTGCTGGAAGCTGCATGAAAGGTCGCTCGTCCGCAACAGGCTTGTCTGAGGGCACTTTGGATTTGATGCGGCGCGCCGACGAATTCCCATCTCACCGTAGGAAATTGATGCGAGAGAACTTGGTAAAACTCGATGAGCTCTGCAGGCCACTTTCGCAAGGTAGGTGTGCAAATTCGACCAACAGTCAACTCGTCGTCCAGAGATCGTGCCGGTATGAAACCGGTCTGAGGAGGAATTGGGATCGGTTGGTAAAGAACGCGTGGAGTTCTCGGGATCTGTTGAGACAACCAGCCGGAACAGGCGACATGAAAAGTGCTTGGTGCCCGAGTTCCACTGGAGTGCTGGTACTGTAATGACGGAATTTGAGATCGAATTGAGACGCGATTCGGTGCGGTGTTATGCAGGATGACAAAGTCGGGAGAGTGCCTTTTAAGAATCGCTTCTGTCAGTTTCGGTTCGACGCCGAGTTCGCAATGTGCAAAGGCAGCGACCGTTTCCTCGGTCGGTTCTGAAAGAAATAAGACGACATGCTCATGCCCGGCCAATGCATGTGTGATCGTCCAGGCACATGCTGCTGTTCCTCCGCAAATATTTCCGACATTACAAACTTGCAAGAATTTCACTTTGGACAATCCTGTTGTTCGGCACAGTTTTCGACCACGAAAAACGTCGATGAGTTTTAATCAGCTTTGGGAAACCATTGTTGAAGATAGGTTTTTCGATCTCGTCGCCATTGCCCGCTTCTCGCCGGTTGGCTTCTCGTCGTCCGATGCCCCAGATGCTCAACGGGTAGATCCGGGACTTCCTGAACCCCTCGCTGTACCTGTTGTGATGTTCGCTCGCGATTATCGAAGGATTGAAGAATTCTGAGCTGAAGATCTGTGTCAGAAAAATAGAGCCGATAACGTTCATCGAATTGTCCGAGTCGATAAAAGTTCGACTTCGAAAGTGCCAGGCACCATCCTTCGAGAAGTTCCTTCCTCGGAGAAGTTGAGACAAGATGGTGTGGAAATCTTGATTCCACACGTAACTTCGGCCCAGCGATCAGACATTCAGATTTGCGGATCGGAGCTGTCAAACGCTCACACCAGTCTCCGTTTGTCTCGACGTCGTTGTTCAAAAAGATCAGGAACTTCCCATTTGCGAGTTCGGCTCCACGGTTCCAGGAGTAGGTGATTCCGCGATTTACCGAATTCCGGACAATTTCAGTATTTGGAAACTGGCGTTGTTGAATCAAACGTAAAGCGGACTTCGAACTCCCGTCATCGACGACAATAACCTGCATTGGAGCTGGATGATGCTTGAGCAGCGACTCGACGCAGCGAATGGTCAAATCGGCCTTTTCAAATTGAGGGACAATGATCGAAATTTCTGGCGTCACTCGTCTGCCTCCCCATCTATAGCATTCTTCGAGTTAGAGCATTTCCAATGCTTCTCCTGTCCGCGAAGTACGATTTTACAAGTCCATACGCTGATGCCACGAGACAGTATTGTTAAGACGAGTTTTAGATTTGCTCTTGTATTTGCCTCGTGGCGAACACCAAATTGAAGACTGTTTTCACTCAGGTTCACGGGTGTATCTCTCTGAAGATGGCACAGAAGGTTGCGCAATTAGTTGGCCGGACAGGCACAGCGAGAGCCTGATGAAAGCGCAGCATGACAAGAACAGCAGTGAGAAATCTTTACTCAGCTTCACTGCCGCAGATGTTTCGACCGGTCGTTGAACATCGTACTATCTGAGTATCAAGCTGATGGGAGAGTGCTCCCATCAGCTTCTCGATCATATTGAACCTTCATTGATTCAAAGAGTAGCAATGACTGATTCGGAATCTTCTCAGACGAATGTTGCAAGAACTTTGGAGCATTCGCATTCCCCTCACAGTATTGCGAAACGGCTCTCGCAGCAGCATCAACCCTCGTACTTAAAAGATTTCGTTTACGGTGCCATTGACGGAGCAGTAACAACTTTTGCTGTTGTTTCTGGAGTCGCAGGGGCGGGGCTTTCGCCGAATGTGGTCTTGATTCTGGGAGTTGCGAATCTGGTGGGCGATGGCTTCAGCATGGCAGCTGGAAATTTTATGGGTACCCGTGCTGAGCAGGAACAACTGGCGATGTTACGGTTGATGGAGGAGCAACACATCGAGGTGAATCCTGAAGGAGAGCGAGAAGAAATTCGACAGATTTTCCAGTCCAAAGGCTTTGATGGAGAGTTGCTTGAGCAAGTCGTCGACGTCATCACCGCCGATGAACATCAATGGGTTGAAATCATGCTTCAGGAAGAGCACGGGATGTCCTTGGTGCGCATCTCGCCCTTCAAAGCAGCTGCGACGACATTCTTTGCGTTTTTCGGTGTCGGACTGATCCCGCTGTTGCCGTTTCTCGGAGTGCTGATCGGCGTTGACTTCAGTTCGCATCCATATCTGATCAGTACACTCCTCACAGCTGTCGCCTTCTTTATGGTCGGAGCAGCGAAGTCACAATTTGTGGGTCGTCACTGGTTGTATTCCGGGATGGAAACTCTTCTGGTGGGAGGGCTTGCAGCTGGCTTAGCATTTCTCTGTGGAAACCTGTTGAGTGGATTCGCATAGAGCATCTTTCGAATTGGTTTGCAGGTTCTGCCTCGTGGCGAACAGCAATATTACTTGAGAAATGCTTTCTTCACGGGCACACGGTCGAGCAAGCTGCTTTAGCGAAGTACTTCACCCTGGACTCCGACGGTGGCGGAGGCTGCTGTGGAATTACCGAGGTTTTTGAAATCTTTAAATGTCCAGACGACTTCTTTGTCTTTGGTGATTTCAATGAGCTGAGGATTATCGGGGCCGGCGTGGCAGTTGCCGATGATGAGATTTCCGTTCGGAAGAACTTCGAGCGAGGTGACCCACGCGAGAGTGATTCCTTCCAGATCGTTTTGATGAACTGACCAGACGACCTCTTTGTTCGGTGTCACTTCGATGACGCTGTGACCATTTCCGGTCGCGATCAATGTGTTTCCGTTTTTCAGGCGAAGAGAGTTGAAGGTTTGATTCCCGTACGCTTCGGGGCCGTGTCCGGTGGCGCGTTCTTTACCGAAGAGTGGAACCTCGTATTCCCACACGATTTTTCCATCGCGGTTGTATTCGGTGACTCGTCCTTCTGCCTCGTGGCAAACAAGATAGTTCCCAGATTCCAATTTGTGAGCCATGCGGACATCGCTGTGAGCGTTTGGTTTGGTGACTTGAAAGGGAAATTCGTGGATGATTTTTCCTTTGGGGCTCACTTCGATGATTCTCCCGACGCCATTCTCGACGATCATAGTGTTGCCGTTTTCGAGCCTCTGAAACGCGTGGACTTCCAGCTTTTTGCCCTCGTTTCCGTGGCTGTTCGCGGAATCGTATTGCCAGACAATTTTGCCTTGGGGATTGATTTCAACCAGCTTTCCCCAGCCCTGTTGGGTTAAGAGATTTCCGTTTTCGAGTTGCTGGATTTTGTGCACAGATCGCACTTTGTCAGTGGTCCATTCCACTTCCCCGTTCTCATCGAAACGGACAATTTTCCCTTTGTCGGCAGCGATCACTTTGTGTCGAGGTGATGAAACCTCGGCTGCGGAGAGAGTCAGTTGAGTTCCAGCAAAGAACAGTAGAACAAGGGAGCATTGCCGCATCATCGTCTCCGAAATCGCATTTGGTCAGCGTGGATAAATCGTGATCGATACTTTAGTCGTTGCGAGAGTTGGAATCCATTCGCAGTGATCAATTTGGCCAGTGAGATGCATCGACCGCGAAGGAATCGACTCGGTTATTCGTAGAGCGGAGCGTGTCGATACGGGGTCTCCAGAATGAGGACACACATCACAGTCAGATACAAACGCCCTGCTTCGCGGCTTCGTTCGTGCGGAGCGCCGAGCGGTCGCAGGGGATGCCAGCTCCCTTTGTCTTTACCGCCAGAAGTTTGCCCCTTCACGATGAGAGGAAGGACATGTTGAAACCACTGATCCCAATTTTTATCGCCCAGGTTGTGCAGCGTTTGTGCGGTGTAATACCAGGCGTATACGTTCCTGCGATTTGGTTTCCACTCGGGGGTGTTTTGCTGATTGTTCAGGAACTGGGCTCCGACCTGCATGGGCAGATGGTCCTTTGGCCAGCCGAGCCACTGGCGGCAGAGGAGTCCTTCTGCGGTCATCGAAAGACGTTGCGGGCCGTTGACAGGAAAGTCTGGCCGATATTTATAAAAGGCCGGAGTCGATGGGCGTTCTTGAACCGAATCAAGAAAGCGTTCTGCCAGCGCGAATGTGTTCAGGTCGACGTTGATGTTCGCCATCCTTGCAGAATGAAGTGCCATCAAAGCCCAACCGGTCACCGAAAGGTCTCCGATTCCGTCGTCATTGAGGGGGCGATACTTCCAGCCGCCAAGCAACTGATTTTGAGAGTCAATCAAAAACTGAACCCCTTTCTCAGCCGGTCCTCGCAGCGACTCATCCTCCGTGAGAGCCAGCGCCTCGCAATACGCAATCGTTGCTTGAGCGTGTGAGTAAAAATGAGCTTCTCGCCCCTGTTCTTCGATGTCAAAAAAATCTCCATTCGCTCTTTGGGTCTGCCTGAGCCATTCCAACCCTTTGCGAACTTCGACCTGATAGTCTCCGTCAATGTGTGTCTGTCCATCTCCGAGCAGGGCAAGCAATGCGAGTGCCGTCGCGCCGGTGTCGGTCTCGATTGTTCCGGCATCGGCATAGTCTCCATTCAAACGCCAGCGACCATCACTTTCCTGCTGTTTCACAATCCAGCGCAGTCCATCCTGAATCGCTTCGCGGCCTGTTCCTTTCTTCGCTCCTTGCCCGGTCCCGTCAGCTTCACCCCGCTTTTGCTTCCGTAGCCGCAAAGAATTCGAAACATCAACCAGATTGAGAGAAGGCTTGCCCTGCTGATTCTTCGGAGTTGTCGGAGCTTCAGCCGGTGTTTGCACAGTAGCCTGCGACGCTTCCCTGTTTTTGTTCATGGAGATCGAAGGAATGACAATCGGCTGCACGATCTCAGGGGTTTCAGCAGGCTCTTGGGCATCTGATTCCACGATCGTCGACCAGCCTAATTCAAGCGGCGCAATCGTTTGCTCGGAAGTTTGGAAGACGATCCACGTCAGAATAAACAGGACAACAACGTGGAACGCTAAGCTGACTCCCAGACCGGGTACGCTTTGCTTCAATCCTCCCAGAGCACGTTGCCAGTCCGCTTTTTCGAACGAACGAATTTGCGCAAGCGCTTTCGAACGGCGTCGTTTGCGACGACGCTTTCTGGATTTTGGCTGAGGTTGTTCGGATGGAGAGGGTTGAGACATGGCAGGAATCAAAATTGATCGAGGCAATACCTCTGACTCAATAGAGCAGAACCATTTGAAAAGAAACTGTGAATGGACTCTGCACAACGGGCATATCCATCCGATTATCTTGGCAGATTCGTCCAGCACTGACGAGGAAGAGGCTCCGAGTATTTGCTAAGAGGTCCAGAAAGGCGAAAGCGCACAGTGAATTTCTGTTTACAATTCGCTCTAGAGCAGTTTGCTCTACCGTGTGCCCGTGAAGAACGCATTTTTCTAGTTAAAATGCTGTTCGCCACGAGGCAGAACCTGCAAACCAATTCGAAAGATGCTCTAAGATTGGTCGTCGCGCTTTGCCTCGTGGGGAGCAGTGTATGAAGTTGGGAGTGTGAATTTCGCGAGCACGTAAAGCAATGAAAATGCTTGGACCGGAGCTTATTGAGAATAGACCGAGTGAAGTTTTGCGATGATTGCTTGTTCGAGGAGTGGATCGCGGCCAGCCGGGATCCATCTTGAAGGCGACGATTGTCCCACGACAGGATTGAGATCTCGATTGAGGGGTTTGCTCTCTTCAAAGGTCGCTGCTCCTGGGGAATTGGCGGCAATTCCGGGAAGGTCTTCTTTCTCTTTATACGCCGCGACTGTCACGAGATACCCACCACCTTGCTCGTTCTGCTGCATGCTGATTTGGACCGTTCGGCGGACGGACTGAAGCGTTCCTTCCAGTCGACTCGAATAGCCGACAGCATCCTTGTGCCACGGTTCGAAAAGACTTGCTCCGACTTTGGGAGATGTCTGCACGACCTTTGCTAATCGGTTTTCACGTTCAATCTCAAAGTTGAAATCATGTAACACGTCGATCGCCCGCTCCCAGACCAACTCTTCGTTGTTTGTCGCAACAAAGAGTGGATTGCCTGTGATTGGTGCAGCTCCCGGCGCAGATGCAAAACCTCCTCCTGGCGGAAGCGCACAACCGCTCAGGACGATGAGCATCAGCAATGAAAGGGATTTCAGAATCACTAGACTTCAGGATGAAGAGGTCTGGACAGGAAGGGTGAGTGGATCGGGAGTTTCCAGCATTTTCCGTTTTGCTGCAAGACCTTTCTACTGAAGCACTTCTGTCGAACTTTTTGAGTCTGGCGAGTCGACATAAGTTCTTTCGAGGCTGTAAGTTCGCACATCTGGCTGGGCTTGAAAATGGAAATTTTGACATCAGGAAGTTAAGATGAGATCCCTGCGGGGGAAGTGTTCCCTCGCAGGATTTGAAAAATTATCTAGATCTGAGGTTGTGAGAGATGCCGCTTCAACACAAAAAGACGTTTTCTGTCGTGCTGGCGACTGGTCTCTTGTTGAGCTTCGTGGGAAGCCTTCAAGCAGTCGGTCCAGATGAGGCGAAACTGAAAAACTCCCGTCAGCAGGGCATCAAATTCCTTTCGGTGACTCAGTCAGATGACGGCAGCTGGACTTCGCCCCATGCTCCGGGGATCACTGCGCTCGTTGCACATTCCTTATTGCAAAGTGGCGTGAGCCAGGATGACGAAGTTGTTCAAGCAGCTTTTACTCATTTGAAAAGTCACCTCAAAGCAGATGGCGGAATCTATGACGTCGATTCCAGTCATCGAAATTACGAAACATCGATCGCGCTGATGGCCTTTCAGGCTGCCAATGCCGATGGTCGTCACAACGAGCTGATTCAGAACGCTGTCAAATTTCTCAAGAAAGTTCAGTGGGACGAAGAAGAAACTGGGAGCAAAGCGGACCCCGCGTTCGGTGGTTCAGGCTACGGAAAGCATCAGCGTCCCGACCTTTCCAATACAACATTCTTTGTTGAAGCCTTAAAAACTGCAGGCGTCTCTTCAAATGACCCTGCGATGCAGAATGCTCTGATATTTATTTCTCGCTGTCAGAACTTGGAGAGTGAGCACAACACCACTGAGTTTGCATCGAAGGTCAATGACGGGGGCTTTTATTACACAATCGCAGCTGGTGGCTCTTCACAAGCTGGCACAACTCCGAATGGTGGACTTCGTTCGTATGCGAGCATGACATACGCAGGACTCAAGAGCATGATTTATGCTGGAGTTAAAGAAGACGATCAGCGAGTGAAGGCGGCTCGAAACTGGATCAAGCAGTTTTATACACTTGATGAAAACCCGGGTATGGGCCAGCAAGGACTGTTTTACTACTACCACACATTCGCCAAAACGCTGGCTGTCTTAAAGGTTGATGAGTTTGAAGAGGCGGACGGCACGAAGCACGATTGGCGTCAAGAACTTGCGAACCATTTATTTCAGGTTCAGAAAAAGAATGGAAGCTGGGTGAATCCCACAGATCGCTGGTTCGAAGGCGACCCGAATTTAGTGACAGCGTATGCTCTTCTGGCTCTCAGCTACTGCGACCCGCCGGCTTCGAATTGAATTCGAATGAGATTCGGCCAGCCCGGTTCAATCTCAAATTGATTGCGTCTCGATGAGGCGTTCCATGAAAAAAGGCATCAGTAAGAATTTACTGATGCCTTTTGAACATTCATGAACTTCGGAATTTACTTTTGTGCAACTAGCTCAGGAGCAACAGGTGCGATTTGTGTAGGATCTGCACTCCGTGTGGTTGCTTTCCAGGTTGCCACTCGGACAGCTGATGGAGTGGCTGTCGGTTGTGTTGCGACAGGTTTTTGAGTCGGTTGTTCAACTTCCTGATAAGCAGGTGCTGGCTCAAACTGATCTCGATAGACAGGTGACTGAAGTGGAATCGTTTGCTTTTCTCCGAAGGATTGAAGCTTGGTATTTCCCTTTGTTCCACCTGCTGATTGAGTGTTGTCGTCTCCTCCTGCAGTCGTCGCAGGTGTTGGCTCTGCGGCAGTTGCAGTGCCGTTGAAGTTGGAATCGTAAACGACTTTTGTGCGGTTACCCATGAAGACGGTTTGCTTCTTCATGCGTGTTTCGTAAGCCGTCACTTGCTCATCAACATAGACAGTTCGTTGGACTGGAACCTTCTGGACTGTTGTCACAGGAACCTGTCGAGAAACGTTGTAGCTGACTTGTCGAGTGGTCGGAATCTGCACAGTCCGTTGGACTGGAACATTGTAAGCGACAACATTCGGGACGAACTGTCGTCGAGCGACAACATTCGGAGTGATCGAGTTACGGAAGGCATATCCGAGGCGATTAAATTCACCCACTAATCCAGGTCGTCCATCGTAAGCACATGGTGACATTTTCGGAACAGGCTGGTAGGCCGTTTGCCAGTAGCTGTCGTTACGAGTCACCTGTCGGCATTCGTTGACTGTCTGAGTGATGTAGGATGGAACATTGACCGTCTTCACTTCATTGACGGTTTGATAAGTCGTCACTTCACGGTCTTGCATTTCCGTGATCACCTTGGCGACCTTAACTGTTTTCTGAACCGGGACCATCTCTGGGACTTCGACAGTCTGGTAAACGGGCTCCTGTACTGTTTTCAGACAGGGGCATGGATTTACGGAAGCTGTCTGATACGCCGGGGCGTAGGCAACAGGTCCGCAATTGAATGTTGGAGCAATGCTCGCCACAGGAGCGGTTCCACAAGGACCACAAGGAGCAGAGCCAAAAAACTGTGCATTCACTGGTGAGGAAAGGCCACACGCTGTTGCCAGCAAGGCAAATCCGGTGATGGCACGGTTACGAATTCCGGGCATCTGAATGTTCCTGATCTTGAAAAGGTTGAGGGAGGATTTTCCGAAAGGAGCTTGAATCGGAACCGAGAAGAGATGTTGTTTCAGTTCCGCCTCGTGGGGGAGCAGCGTTTTATGGGAATATAAAAAATGGGTCAAGATGAACGGACATTTCTGCCGAAAGGAATTGACTGATTGCAATTGTTACACACTCATCTCCTGAAAGACGATTTGTCTCAAGTCTTGTACTGGAAGCATCCGGTTCGGAAACATCCTTGCTCAGAAGAGCGTAACTTCAGAAGCAGCAGGAAATTGCAACGTTTTCACTGGGATGGTACACTACGCTAACTCGCAGAATTTGTGTGACAACAGTGCCGTAACTCGGTGGGGCTGTGGTTAGAACCAGTCCGAAGACCTCTGGAATAGCCGCTTGTCTCAACGTTTGAGTGAGCAATATCAGGTTTCAGGACCAGTTCTAAAAACTCTCGAAGTCTGGACTCACTTCATGACAAAAACCTCGATCACTCCGAGTTCATCTCCAACTCTTCATAAACGAAACATCATTGCAGAAAGGCACGGAATGTATTGCACCGCCTATGAGTGGTTTGGAGCACATGTGGTTGTTGATGGTGAGACCGTCGGGACACGCTTCGCAGTTTGGGCCCCCAACGCTCAGGAAGTTTGCGTCATTTGCGACCGCAATGGCTGGAAACATGGCGGGTTCTACCTCAACTCAAGCGACGAAGGAGTCTGGACCGGCATCATCCCAGCGATGGGAGCGGGTGAAGCATATAAATATAGCATCCGGCAAAAGGATGGTCAGATCGTTGAGAAAGCAGATCCATACGCTTTCTATTCCGAAGTCTCACCGAAAACAGCGTCGGTGGTTTATGATCTGGATGGCTATCAATGGTCCGATCAGAAATGGATCGAGAACAAAAGCGAAATTAACTGGTTCGAAAAGCCAGTCAATATCTATGAAGTTCAACTTGGTTCCTGGATGCGACCGAAGGATGGACGAAAATACTACAGCTACGCGGAGCTCTCCGAGAAGCTCATTAAATACGTCGTTGAGATGGGTTTTACACATCTCCAATTGATGCCAATCACGGAATACCCCTTTGATGGCTCTTGGGGATATCAGACGACCGGCTACTTCGCACCGACCAGTCGGTACGGAACCCCACTCGATTTTATGGCCTTCGTCAATCGTTGTCACCAGGCGGGAATCGGAGTCTTGCTCGACTGGGTGCCAGGGCACTTCCCGACCGATGGTCATAGCCTTGGAAAGTTTGACGGGACAGCCCTCTACGAACACGCTGACCCGCGAAGTGGATTCCATCCTGACTGGAACACTTACATCTTTAACTACGGTCGAACGGAAGTACGCAACTTCTTGCTTTCGAGTGCCCACTTCTGGTGCGACAAATACCACATCGACGGAATTCGCGTTGATGCCGTCGCATCGATGCTCTACCTCGACTATTCACGTGAAGAAGGAGAGTGGATTCCGAATGAATTCGGTGGGCGCGAAAATCTGGAAGCGATGAACTTCCTGAAAGATCTCAATACATCGCTGCACGGATCATTTCCGGGAATCCTGACTGTCGCTGAAGAATCAACTTCCTGGCCGGGTGTCAGCAAGCCCGTCTATGATGGAGGGCTCGGATTCTCGATGAAGTGGGATATGGGCTGGATGAACGACACCCTCAGCTACATGCAAAACGATCCCATCCATCGCCAGCATCATCAAAACCAACTCTCATTCCGATCACTTTACGCCTTCAGCGAGAATTTCGTCTTACCTCTTTCTCACGATGAAGTTGTCCACGGAAAACGTTCACTCCTCTCGCAAATGCCCGGTGATCAATGGCAGCAGTTTGCGAATCTCCGCTTATTGCTGGGGTATCAGGCGACGCTCCCCGGAAAACATTTGCTGTTCATGGGTGGCGAAATTGGACAATGGACCGAATGGGACCATGATGGAGAACTTGACTGGTCGATCCTCGAGTTCGAAACGCATGCAGGCATCAAGCGATTCGTCTCCGACATCAACAAACTTCTCATTCGACACCCCGCTCTGCATCAACTTGATTGCTCCAGCGAAGGCTTCTCCTGGATTCAGGCGGACGATGCCGCAAACAGCGTTTACGCTTACTGCCGCTTCTCGAAGAATGCCGAGGAAATTCTGGTCGTGGTCTTGAACATGACGCCCATCCCACGCGAAGGTTACAGGGTCGGCGTTCCTAAGCACGGATTCTACAAAGAGATTCTCAACAGCGATGCTTCTCTCTACGGTGGAACCGATGTTGGCAATGCTGGCGGAATCGCTTCCGTTGCAAAACCAATGCATGGAATGAAGCAAAGCGTCAACCTCACACTTCCGCCGCTCGGAATACTCGTGATGCGTTTCGAAGAACTCGATTCGACGAAGACGCCAACTTCTGAGAAGACCAAAAATTGATCGGTCTCAATTTTCCACCAACATATGCTGAGTGGGAGATCGCATGTTGATCGGACTGCATGAAATCAGGAACGGCTGAGGTTGTTGGAAATGGTCAGTATTGTCGGAATTGTTCTCTCGCTATTGCTATTGATGTATCTGGCGTATCGGGATGTCAGTGTCCTTGTGCTGGCTCCGCTGTGTGCTTTGATGGCAGTCCTTTTCGATGGAAACCTGCCGCTGCTGGCAACCTACACGCAAATTTTCATGGTGAGTGTCGGGCAGTTCATTAGTGCCTTCTTCCCACTCTTTCTGCTCGGAGCGATCTTTGGCAAATTGATGGAAGACTCCGGGGCTGCCGCCAAGATCGCCGATGTGATCATTCAGCGCCTTGGCAAACAACGCACAATGATGGCTGTCGTTCTCAGTTGTGCAATTTTGACTTATGGAGGAGTCTCTCTTTTTGTTGTCGTCTTCGCAGTCTTCCCACTGGCGAGTTCGTTGTTTCAGCAGGCGAATATTCCGCGTCGCTTGATTCCCGCTGCCATCGCCTTGGGATCATTCACATTTACGATGACGGCAATGCCGGGGACACCTCAGATTCAAAATCAAATTCCCATGCAGTTCTTTCGAACAAATTCGTTCGCTGCTCCAGGGCTGGGACTGATCGGCAGTCTCATTATGTTCAGCTTAGGGATGCTGTGGTTGAACTCGCGCGTTGCCGCTGCAAAACGCAACGAAGAAGGTTTCGGGTTGAGCCCAAAATCAGAAGTAGAAGCCGAAGATGGAAATTCAAAAAAGGTCGACGAAAATTTGCCGTCGACAGCGAGTGCGTTTGCTCCGCTGATTTGTGTCATCGGGCTGAATTTCATTCTCTCTCAATATGTCATCCCGACGTGGAACGCAGACTACCTGGCTTCAGAGCAATTTGGAAAGACTGAGCTGGCTCGTGTTCTTGGAACATGGTCGACGATCCTTTCTCTCGTTTCTGCCTTGGTACTGACAATTGCGTTACATTTCCGCAGCGTCCAGAAACTCAAAGACTCACTTGCTCTGGGGGCGCAATCTTCATTGTTGCCGGTCTTCAATACGGCTTGTGAGTACGGTTATGGAAATACGATCAAATCGCTGGCGGGCTTTGCTGTCGTTCAGAAGTTCGTAACAGGAATCGCTCCGGGAAATCCTCTGATCTCTGAAGCCATCGCGGTCAATTCACTCGCTGCGATGACTGGATCTGCATCTGGCGGGTTGAGCATCGCTCTCAAGACATTAGGAGAAACCTATTACCAGCGCGGGATCGAAGCCGGCATCAATCCGGAGCTGCTGCATCGCGTCGCCTCGATGGCGTGTGGAGGGCTCGACAGCCTCCCACACAATGGAGCCGTTATCACTCTGCTGCTGATCTGCGGCGTCACGCATCGGCAAGGTTACAAAGACGTTGGAATGGTCTCGGTCCTTTGTCCTGTGGCTGCGACGGTCACCGTGATCTTTCTGGGAACCATCTTTGGGTCGTTTTGAGAACGATGTGTTGCCGGACACTTCAGGTCTCCGGCAACACAGAGCAGACTATCAAGCAGACGAGAGCATCTTTCGAATTGGTTTACAGGTTCTGCCTCGTGGCGAACAGTATTTTTATTAGAGAAATGCGTTCTTCACGGGCACACGGTAGAGCAAGCTGCTCTATTCTGAATCGTAAAACCACGAAACCGGCAACGAGCGATATTGAGAGGAGAGCTTGCCTCCTTCGCCGACCCAGTGTGACATCACTGCCCGGTTTCGAACGAAGATCAAGCTGATGTAGGAATACGTTTGATCCAGATTTGATTCCAGATTCTTCACGTGCTTCCACGTCTTTCCTTCATCGGATGAAATCGCGGCGGTCAGTGGTGTCCGTTTTCCTCCATGCCCTTCGCCATCTTTAAATGTATTATTCCAAACGAGCAGTAAGTCACCGGTCGACGGAATGCGACGAATTGTCGACGGAGCCTCCGGGGCGATGATGCCCTCAAGGTGAGATGGCTCGCTCCAGTGATTGCCGCCATCTTCAGAGAAGCTGGTTGAGATTGTTCCCAGTTGTGTGCGAATGATCATCATCACCCGGCCATCCTTGAGTTCAATCACTTCCGGCTCCATGGCTCCCCGTTTGGGGAGGTCGATCTTTCCTTCGCTTTCTTGCCAGGTTTGTCCAAAGTCATCGGAGAACCAGCAGCGACAAATGAAGTGTCCGCCTCCTTGAACATTCGGCGTTGACGCCACAGGAGCCAGCAATCGACCCGTCGAGAGCTGCACCACGCGATCATTATTCATCACGTGGTAACCTGGTGTGGTCGTTGCGAGAATGCGTTCGCCGAATGTTTTCGCTTCATCTTTGGAGAAGCGAACGTAGAGTCTCAAGTCTTCGTGGCTGTTCTTTTCGAGATAGAACAGGGCAATGGTATCGTCATGCGGAGCATTCAATCGTTTGAGAGTGACCGACATGACGTTCATGTTCCCGGTGCTTTTTTGCAGAACACGTGAGTCACTCCATGTACGACCTAGATCGCTGGATTCTTTTCCGACGATGTGAGCAGTTGCGAAATCGCTACCTCCTCCTATGAATTCGGTGGCGGCATAAAGGAGGTTGCCGTTGGCTAATCGGACGATCGAGCCTTCAGTATATCTTGGGTGTTCTTTCGTCGCTGGGTAAACCATTCGCTTGATGTCTTCTTTAACATCAGCAGGTGCTGGTTGAGTGAACATCAACAGCGATTGTGCGGAGCGGACCCGGACGTCCAACGTGTCGTCGTCAAGCAGTTCGATGAGTCGGTCGCTGATTGAGAAGTCGCGAGTTTCACCGCCGAAGGTGGCAGCGTAGATTCGAATCGCCGGGTCATCGGAGTTTAAGTTTTTCTTCAGGGCAGCTTGCCCATCTTCATCGCCCAACAGTGCCAGGGCATGCTCTGTGTAAGCCTTGGCAATCGGATCTTTTGCCATCGTCAGATTTTTTTTCAGTTGAGGAATGTCTGACTTGTCTCCAACACGAGCGATAATCCAGGCAGCGATCCGTCGAACTTCCTCGTCATCGTTGGCGAGGTGTTTCCGCAGGAACTTCATCGCATCTGGACTTCCACCACGACCAAGGGCAGCAGCTGCCATAAGCTGTGTTGTCATTTTGTCACTCTCTGCAAAAGTGCGACGCAATCCAACACCGTCTCCGAGTTCAAAGACTTTAAAGAGGCTTTCCGAGGCATGGGTGTGGCCATAGGAATCGTCTTTGTCGAGAATTTCGAACATGATCCGCGCCTGTTGCCAGTCGCCAGCACGGACGAGCTCTCGTGCCAAGCCACAACGATGCTGGTCGTCGGTTTCCGTTTTTAACTTTGGCGTGAGAGAAGCAATTACTTCATCACCCAGACCAGCGAGCGTCAGCCCTTCTGCGGCATGTATCGACGGCCAGAACTCATCGCTTTCGATCCCTTCTCGCAAAATCGTACGACACTTCTCAATCAATTCTAGAGAGAGTGTGAACTTCTCACTTTCTGCGGATGCAGGCGGGGTCATGCTTAAGAGGCTGAATGTGAATAAAGCGGTCATCAAAGTCTGGCGAATCACTCGGTGCTCTCCGTTTGAAATCTTGCGAATCGGAATCTGGCTGGTTCGATAGCAAATCCAATATTGGTCATCAGGTTCGGCCTTTGGGCGAACAATAATATTATTGGTGAAACACTTTCTACACGGGTACACGGCAGAGCAGGCTGTTCTGGTGAAACCTGCACAAGGACTCGCATTTCAAGCGATTCATTTGCTTCCAGAAGTATTGTGTTTGGTTCTAAAACTTTACCAAGCAGTCCAGCCACCGTCGATGAGCAGGTTCTGACCAGTCAGATAACTTCCAGCATCACTCACCATCAGGAGCAATGCGCCCTTCAACTCGTGAGGGTGTCCCATCCGCTGCATCGGACTTTTCTTCTTCAGTCGCTCGACCATTTCCTGCGGTGCTTTCTCTGAAGGGAACGGTCCCGGACTCAGGCAATTCACGCGGACATTGTCCTTGGCCCAGTAGACGGCCAGATGACGAGTCATGTGGATCACGCCCCCTTTGAGAGCGTGATATTGCACTGGACTCGCAGTGCAAATTTCTTCGTAAGCATCCGGGTAAGACCCGACAACACCATACATTGAACCGATCATAACGACCGATCCCGCGACATCTCTGCTGACAGTATGGTCCCGCAAACGTCGTGCAAGACAAAAATATCCACTGGCGTTTTGCAGATCTTTGCTGAACGCATCGAACGTCACATTCGCCAGATCCATCGCATGGCCCTGCTGACCATTGTTGATCAAGATGTCGACTTGCCCAGCGGCAGCAACAGCTGCATCGAAGCCTGAGTTGAGCGAATCTTCATTGAGGTGATCAAGTTGGACTCCGAAATGTTTTTGATCCCCTTTCCTCGGGAGCGCTTCCGCCGCACTTGTTGCTCGCGCGACGTCGCGACTGGCAATGACAACATTTGCACCTGCTTCCGCCAGTCCACGCGACATCGAAGACCCAAGGAATCCGGTGCCTCCAGTGATGAGTGCGACACGCCCTGTGAGGTCGAAAAGTTCCTGTATTGTTGGTTCGCTCATATCGTCACCCAATTTCCAGTCCGGACAGATTCCAAGGCGGCCAGATTGACTTTCAATGTTTGAAGTCCTTCAGAAAGAGAACAGGCTGCTGGCTGTTTGCCTTCGAGGTGATCGAGAAACTCATTGGCCTGATTGATGAAGAGGTCGTCTCGTTCCAGTTCCACCGACAGTTCAACGTCCCAGTCTTTTCCTGGTTCGCTGCATGAAATCCAACGAGCCTTATTCGCTTCAAATTTCGCAGTCCCGTTCTTGCAGATCACTGCAATCGATGTTTCGTTGGGAGCTTGATGCTGATTGAGATTGTATGAAGCGAGAACAGACTTGTGCCGGGCGATGATGTGTACAGTATCTTCGACATCAACGCCTTCCAGAACACAGTGGTCGGCATCTGCAACAAGTTTGGTGATTGGACCAACCAACCACTCCGCAGCGTTCAGCATGTGCGTCATTGCATCCTGGATCGCACCACCACCGGTTTCGTGCTTGGTGTAGTAAATCTCGCGATATGCCGGTCGATAGAATGGGAAATGTTGCCCGCCACTCATGACGAGTTGCACAGGCTTCCCGAATCGTCCCGAATCGATGGCAGCCTTCATCGATTGCAATACCGGATGAGCTCGATAGACGTATGCGATCGAAGCGGACAACTCGTTTTCTTCAACTGTCTGCAGCAACTTATCGATGCCATCCGTCGCAATGCTTAACGGTTTCTCAATGAGCAAAGAGAGTTTTTTCTCTGCCAGTTGTTGAGCCATCTTGATGTGCAAATTTGCAGGAGTGCAGATGACGGCTGCGTCAAACGGTTCTGCAAGAGCCGCTTCGAGAGAATCGAAGGTGGAAGCGACATCGTATTCTTGTTCAATCCGTTCGCGAATTTCTGGTCGAAGTTCACAGAGCGAAACTTTCGCTCGACCTGTTTTCAAAAAGCAGCGCAGGTGCCGCTCACCTATGGAACCGCCGCCGATGACGAGAATGTTTTTCATTAGGTTTGTGCTTTCTTTTTAAGCTGGTCAATTCAAGTGACCCCAGCAACCACGCGACGGGCTGAAATACTATTGCTCACGATTTCGATAACATTCTGAAACAATCTTGAGTGTGGTGTAGTCGATTTTCTCTTCAAAGTGGAGGTACAGCAACTTCAGCCGGGATGGTCGAATCTCCTCAATAGCAGTTTCGATTTGTGAGACGAGATTCCCTTCGACCCAGGGACGTGGGTCCGTCACCTTTCGCTCCCGGAGGTAATCAGTGAGGTATCCTTCGGTCGTCGAACGTGCCCGTCCCGTTTTTTCTGCGACTTCATCAATGCTCAGACCCTGCTCAAAGAACGGGAACGAAGCAGCACTCGCCGCAGATGCCGGGCGAACTTCACGTGGTGGGCTGCTCGCCAAAACTGCATCCACATCGACATCCAAGGGAAGCCCTTTCTCCTGGCAATACTGCTGAATGACCTCTAAGAATGCTTCGCTGTACTCTTCGCATTTTTTTTGCCCCACTCCTTGAACTTCAAGAAATTTCTGCTCATTGGATGGGCAACGCCGAGCCATGTCGATTAAGGCGGCATCGCCAAACACAACATACGGTGGGACGTTTTTCTCTTTCGATTTTTCTGTTCTCAACTCTCGTAGCGCTTCGAAGAGTCCGGTGTCGACACCTTCCATCGACCGGGTTTTCGAGGCTTTCGAACTTGACGATTTCTTCTCTTCCGTGGTCGGCACCGTCAGTCGGGGAGTCACTTCTCCTTTGAGGAGTCGTTTTCCAGATTCGGTAATCTTCAGGATCGAGAAACCTTCGCTCTCATCCTGAAGCAAGAAGCCTTGTCCGACCAACTGGCCGATCCAGTCCTGAATTGCCTTGAGCGGGTACTCTTGCAGCAACCCGTATGTGCTCAGTTCGGTATGGTTGTTCGCTGTGATTCTTTCATCGCTTGCACCTTTAAGGACACGCGAGGTATAGGTCATGCCATAGCGTTCTTGCTGCCGATAGACAGACGAGATCACCATCTGACTGATTTTCAGCGAGTCCTTGATGACTTCAATTTCGCCCCCGCAAACATCACAAGCGGTCTCGCAATCTTTGTCTAATTTTTGCCCGAAATGTTGCACCAGACTTCGGTGACGACAATTGATGTTATGGCAATAATCGAGCATCGTTTGCAGCGAAGCGAGTGAGACCTTTTGAACAGCAGGCGGCTGATCGGACAGGATCATTTTCCAGGTTCGAAAATCATTCCCGCCAAAGAAGAGGTGACACTCCGATTCCAACCCGTCTCGTCCGGCTCGCCCGGTCTCCTGCTGGTAGTTCTCGATGGTTTTCGGAATGCCAGTGTGGATCACAAATCGGACGTCCGGTTTGTCGATGCCCATACCGAAAGCGACTGTGGCGACGATGATTTGAATGTCATCTTTGATGAAGGCGTCCTGATTGGCGGCGCGATCGTCATCGCTCATCCCGGCATGATACGAAGCTGCCCGGTATCCGAGACCCTGTAATTGAAGCGTCACCCGTTCAACTTCTTTGCGGCTGATGCAATAGACAATTCCCGCTCCTTTGGGGTGCCGCTCAATCACGTTTTGAATCTGATTGAGTATGCTGTTCTTTTTGGCAACTCGGTAGTAAAGATTCGGCCGATCAAAATTCCCGATCAATACTTCAGGATCGTGCAATCCGAGTTGCTGAACGATATCGTCGCGGACTCGTTGCGTTGCGGTCGCTGTATAGGCGTGCAAATTCACGTTTTGAAAGCGATCTCGCAGCTGTTTCAATTCGCGATAATGTGGTCTGAAATCGTGTCCCCATTGGCTGATGCAGTGAGCTTCATCGATCGCAATGAAAGAGACATTCGCAGCGGTCAGCATGTCGAGCAGGCGACCCGTCCCGATTCGTTCAGGAGCCAGGTACAGCAGCTTCAGATCGTTCGATTGAATTTTCTCGGAGACGTTCCACTTCTCAGCATTTGAAAGAGTGCTGTTGATGTAGGCTGCCGGGATGCCGTTCGCGTTGAGTGCGTCGACCTGGTCTTTCATCAGCGAAATGAGGGGCGAAACGACAATAGCCATTCCGTCCTGGCACATCGCCGGAGCCTGGTAGCACAACGACTTTCCTCCCCCTGTGGGGAGTACGACAAGAGAGTCTCGATTTTCCAGTACCGCCGACATCGCCGGGAGTTGCAAGTCATGGAACGATTCGTAACCCCAATACTTTTTCAAGACCTCGGCAAGCTGAACTTTTTTGGTGGGTTGCTCTGTCTTGTCCATGGAACTGTGTCTTTATCAAGCAGCACGATTAGCCGGACACGTGACGTGTCCGGCTGGAGCAAATTCACTCATTCACAGATCTCTTTAACCCACGAACTCATTGCCAACTTTTCGTGCCCGTTCGGGTTTGTCGAGATCGATCCCGAGAGTGATTCCCGCTTCGACCATGACGTTCCAGCCGGCACACATTTGCACGAATGGCGAAAGGTCACCAGCATCGGAAATTTGGATTGTCGGGAACATCGTCTCGCGATCTGCGATGGCGATGACCGTCAGGCCGACACCTTTTTGGAGGATCTCGTCGAACTTTTCTTCTGAGTCCTGATATGGATCAACCCACAGAACGACGTCATTCGCGTCCATGACTTCTTCCACACCATGTGCGGCGTAAGTTCCTTCGAGGAAGTCAGATTGCTTGCGCGTAATTTCATTCGTCTTGAGAGTGAGCTCCTCGGTGACTCCATCGTTTCGACCGGCCCAGTAGATGTTTCTCGCATTGGCGATTTTGGCGGTTAATTCCGGGTCAATTTCGAGTGTGAGAGCAGCTGTCATTTTGTCGGCAAGATCATCGAGTCTTGATGCCAACGACTGCTTGCTTGCGATCTCTTCCAGTAATGCGCGGTAGAACAACGCTTGTTCGATAACGCTTTTCGTCGCTGCGACAGCTCCTTCTTTTCCGCACTTGAGGACGTATCCCTGATTGGAAATCGATTCGAGCATTGAGTTTTCAGCAGCGGTCAAGCTGTAAAGGTGTTGATGCCCCGCTTCCGCAAGCTTGTTGAACAGACCGATTACTTCAGCTGTTCGACCCGAGTTTGAGAGAGCAAAGACTGCCCAATCTGACAGGTTGTATTCTTGTGCTTGCTTGCCAGCTTCGGTGTAGAGCTCGATGTTCCAGCCGTTCTGTTTGGCTGCCCGCATCACGCTTTTTGCAGGAAAGATTCGGCTGGAACCTTCACCCGTCAAAAAGAGTTTGCCGACCCCTTTAATGGCTGCTGCTGTCTCGGACATGCGAGTCGTGTCGAATGCTCGCACGATTTCCGGAGTCGCGAGCATGTCGCGTGTGAGTCCGAACTTAGTGTATTTTTCGTCGTTTGTGTTCATGAGTCATCGATGAGGGTTGAGCGTTTATCGTTGTCGGATGAATGAAAATTTGTTTTCAAACTTCAGCCGGAATACAGTCGAATCCGGCTACGAACAAGCACTTGATGTTAGCTCTGTTCGTTTTGAAACGTGATCTATGAACCGGGGCTGACGCCCAGCGGTTGTTGTCTTGAATATTGTTCGTAAATCATTCATTTCGAAATGATTTACGAACCTGTTTCAAATTGTTCTGACTACTTGAGTCGCACGAATTCCGGGAGATCACCAATCAGTGGATTGACATAGTCGAGGAAGGCTTTGGTGACATCCATGCCGTTTTTGGCAATGAAGTTTGCAGGCATCGGGCGTTCTTCGTTGGCAACTTCGCTGAGTGGTGCAGTCCCGAATCCTGATTTGTATGGCTCGTTGCGTGTCGAGGTCCGGACAATCGTGACCATCACGCCGCTTTCACCTTGTTCTGCCAGCTTCACAGCTTGCTTTCCACAGCCGTAAGCTTCTTTGATATCGAGAGGAACAGTCCTGTCGGATGCACACATCTGGAGGGATTCAGTCACCTGGAATTCACCGCGCCAGCCGAACTCATCGCTGAGCATGCGATGCAGAATCATAGCGGCACTGGTGCCTCCCATTGCTCCGAACTCAGTGTTGCCGAACTTGTCTGTCGTCCCGGACGCGCTGACTGGAGATCCGTCAGGGTTGGTGATCCCTTCTCCGCACACAATCGAAACGAATCCATGCTTTGCGTGAGTTTTCTTGACGAGTTCTAAAAATTCTTCACGCTGAAATGGACGTTCAGGAAACAGGATGATGTGCGGAGCATCACCAGATTTTTGTCGTGCAGCCGCAGCCGCAGCAGGGAGCCAGCCAGCACTCCGGCCGACCGTCTGGAAGATGACGAACTGATCGACACGTTTCATGTCACGTGCGAGTGTTCCGGATTGAAGCAGGCTCAGGGCGACGTATCGCGCTGCTGACGGAAAGCCGGGAGTGTGATCTGTTCCGAACAGATCATTATCGACGGTCTTACAGATTCCGACGCCGGACATTTCCCAGTCGTTCGCTTTGGCATATTCGACGACGCGATGAATTGTGTCCATCGTGTCGTTGCCGCCGATCATGAAGAAGTTACGAATGTTCTTCTGCTTCAAGCGTTTGAGGATAGGAGCAAAGTGTTCATCCTGAAGTTTCAAGCGGCTCGATCCCAACGCACTACTTGGAGTTTGTTTGAGAGCCTTGATGATTTTGCTGTCCACGTTTGAGAAGTCTAAAAATTTGTTTTCCAAGACTCCCTCGATACCGAATCGCATACCGAAAATCGTATCGATCTTTTTACTTTTCAACGCTGTTTCCACAACGCCGGCAAGTGAAGCATTGATAACAGAGGTCGGTCCGCCAGATTGACCAACAAGTGCATTTCCCGTTTGCATGAATCTCTTTCGATGTGTTTCGTTGAGCTGATTGAACAATCAACTATCTTACCGCATTAAGAAATGAATGAAAGCGGTCCGTGCGAAACCATTAAAGCGAAATGATCCATCGTTTCGCTGTCTCTGTAGAGTCAGTCCGGAAACTTGTGGAATGGCCGCTTTTCTCAGTGTTTGAGCGAGCGAATTCAGGTTTCAGGGTCTGTTATTCAACGTGTGCAGAGGAGCGGGTCGTCGCTAAAATTTTCCGGCCCACTTTACCAATTGTGAGACAAACTGAGCGTACAAATTACCAACTTCGACACCTTCTGATCCGGGAGCACATGCAGCGACTCGATTGTCTCCCCAGTCAACGAGCGGACCGACCCAATGTGGAGCAAGATCGGTCATTAACGCAGCGATCCGACTTTTGGAAGTTTCAGAAACGACAAGCAACGGGTCGCTTGATTCATGTGTGAGAGAGTAGTCCGCTCCTGTCAGCTTTGACTTGAAGCGTTCTGCAGTCAGGACGACATCGGCATCTGTTTTTGCTGTCACCTTGTTGTATCCCCCTATCAACGGAGAGCGGTCTTCCCAGGGAAGATTCGCTGTGATCGGGTGCTCAGCCTGAGCTTTCAGGAAGACCGGCGAATCACAGTTTTGGCGATCATCGTTTGAGAGAATTTCAACCGGGAGAAGCTGACCGATTTTTGTTCCGTCCCAGTCTCCTCCCATCCCATGATACGACTCCCAACCACCGATCATGAGCAGGTTAGAGCCGTTCTCTACGTGTTGAACGAGTTGACTTTCCACTTCGTCGTTGAGCTGAGCTGCTGGGTAATCGCTAAGAATGTACAACTGGTACGGATCAGAAAGTTGATCGAGTTCGAGCGGTTGATCGCTGGGGAGATAGTCGAAGGACCACCCGGAATGATCAATGCAACCAGCGAGATAGCTGGCCGCTGTTGCGAGAGATGTGTCACCCAGAAATAAAATTTGTCGAGACATTTTCGTATTCGTAATTGTAATCGTAATTAATGCGAGAGAGCCGAAGGTGTTGGAATAACGTTTTTCGCTTAAGGTAAAAGAAGACGTTTCGCAGTACGCCTGAAGGGTGCTGCGAAACGTCAGTCTTCGGAATGTAATGGACTTGTCGATTAATACTCGCGAGCTTTGATGATTCCCGGCATTGGGATCGGGTACTTGCCCTGCTCATTGACTTGAACTGGGGCTGGTCCCTCGGGGGTCATCTTGTCGACGTTCGGAGCGAATTCGTGTTCGCTGTTGAGCATTTGATCGTAGGTAATGATCTGACCGGTGTGAGCAGCCATGCGTCCCATGGATGTCACCAGGCTCGCCGCCACGCCACGTTCCACTTCGTTGTATTCGCTGTCATCTCGAATTGCAGCGATCAGGTGATCCCATTCAAGTTGGTAAGGTGTGATCTCCTTATCGGGATACGCCCAGACTTGATTCTCCTTGGTCATGTTCTGATTCTTGAAGATTCGTGAACGGGCCGGGAAGTGTGATGATGTCGAAACGATGGCAGAGCCTTTCGTTCCATGCACATAGCTGGCAAATTCCTGATGGCAGCCAACCATGTTGCGGCCTTGCATGAAGAACTTCGAACCGTCGGCGAAAGTGTATTCCACGTCGTAGGTGTCGAAGTTCTGGTCGACAAAGTCGCCACGATAATGACGACCACCGAGAGCTTTCGCTTCGACAGGCCATGCGTTTTTCATCCAGCAGGTTTCGTCGATGTTGTGAATCAGGAAATCGCTGAAGGCTCCTCCGCTGGCCCACAAGAAGCCGTGGAAGTTCTTAATTTGATACATCACTTCTGGAAGTGATCCATCGTTCGGCGGAGCAAAGGCGGAACCGGTTGGTCCGACCATGCGGTAAGCACGCATGTGAATCAAGTCACCAAGTTGGCCATCCTGAATCCGCTCGAAGAGTTCTCCCCGGGCCTCGCAGTGCCGGCACATCAGCCCGACGCCAACCTTGAGGTTCTTCTCTTTTGCTTTGACGTTGAGGTCCAACATTCTTCGCGAAGAAGGGCCATCCGCAGTGACCGGTTTCTCCATGAAGACATTGAGACCTTTTTCAATCGCATATGTAAAGTGAACCCAGCGAAACGCCAGCGGGGTCGTCAAGATGACAACGTCTCCGGGGCGAAGCTTGTCCATCGCTTGCTTGTAAGCTTCGAAGCCGATGTGTCTGCTGTCTTCCGGAACTTGAATCTGTTCTCCGTGTTTGCCGGAGAGCGCGCGATGACTTGTCGAAAGGCGACCTTCGAAAACATCTGCCATCGCCACGAGTTTGATCGGGCCGTTCTGAACAGAAAGAGCATTCGAAGCAGCACCGGTTCCGCGACCACCGCAGCCAATCAACGCAACTTGGATCGTGTTGTCTTCATTAGCGTAAGCCTTGGGCATTGTCATTCCGGCAATGGCAGTGACAGCTGCAACCTGGCCGGTCGTTTTCAAGAGTTCTCGCCGTGAGAGCGAGTCTTTCTTTTGTTCGGGCATTATTTATGACTCCAAGTGTTGATATCGATACTGTTTGATGGAAGTAATGCAGCACTTTCGCATAAATTCCAACTTCGTGCAAAGCAATCGTTAATGTTCACGCGATCCTGCAGGCACGTTTCAGGTGTCCGGCGAAATATTCAAGACGTTCAAAATCTGTTCGGTATTTAATCAAAACTATGAGCAATCAAACCCGTTGGCAATTTTGGATCGACGTCGGAGGAACTTTCACGGATTGTGTCGCCTGTTCACCGGCTGGAATTTTGAAGACGTATAAGACCCTCAGCTCGGGGATTGTCAAAGGTCAGATTGAGACCTGCGAACCGAACTCGGTGACAGATTCGCTTCGTCTTGGAGAACCAGATCGTTTCTGGAACGGTTGGGAGATCACGGTTTTCAGCAAAGAGGATCGCAGTCCTGTTTATTCTTCAACGGTTGAGGACTACGACTCCAACACTGCCAGGCTGACGCTTTCAACTCCACTTTCGAATTCCGTAAAACCGGGGGATCAATACGAACTTCAATGTTCGCTGGAAGCTCCCGTGATTTGCATTCGTGCAATTCTCGAACTCCCAAACAGTCAGCCGATTCCTCCGGTCGATGTTCGGATGGGGACCACGCGGGGAACAAATGCGTTACTGGAACGGAAGGGGGCTCGGACGGCATTCATTACCACGAAAGGATTTGCAGACCTGCTGCTGATCGGGAATCAGGATCGCCCAGATCTGTTCGACCTGAACATTAAGAAGCCGATGCCTTTGTACGAGGTCGTAATAGAAGCAGAAGAGCGGCTCGCTGCCGATGGAGCAATTCTGACACCTTTGAATCGTCTCCGAATTCAAGAGCAACTTCGCAAGTTGAAATCGAATGGAATCGAATCGGTCGCCATTGCGTTGCTGCATGCGTATCGAAACTCCGAACATGAAGAAGCAATTGAACGCATCGCACGTGAAGTTGGCTTCAAAGAAGTGAGCCGATCCAGTTCGGTCGCAGCCACTATCAAAATTGTGCCCCGAGCGGAAACGACCGTTCTCGATGCCTACTTGACTCCGATACTTCGCCAATACGTTGCCAATATTCGTGATTCATTGACACTGGAGAGCACTCTCAAGCTGATGACCTCACATGGTGGGCTCGTCGATGGTTCAATGTTTACAGGGAAAGACTGCATTCTGTCCGGACCGGCAGGAGGCGTTGTTGCCTTCGCGAAAATTGCAGAGGCTGCCGGGTTTCAACAGGCGATCGGCTTTGACATGGGGGGAACGAGTACGGACGTCTCTCGTTTCGGCGGAGCATTTGAGATCGAACGTGAAACGACCAAAGCAGGTGTACGCATCGCTTCTCCAACGTTGTCGATAGAAACCGTTGCTGCCGGTGGGGGGAGTGTTTGTAGTTTCGATGGAATCCAGCTTCGAGTCGGTCCTGAAAGTGCCGGGGCAAATCCCGGCCCAGCCTGCTACGGCCGGGGTGGTCCTCTCACGGTAACAGATTCGAATGTCGCACTCGGTCGAGTGTTGCCAGAACAGTTCCCGTTCCCTCTGGATCGAGAAGCTGTGAATGATCGACTCGTGGAGATTTGCAAGCAGATAGAGGCCACTACGAACATTGTCTACACGCCAATGGAGTTGGCTGCGGGATTCATTGACATTGCCAACGAGACGATGACACGTGCGATTCGAAAAGTGTCGATCCAGAAAGGCTACAATCCACAGGACCATCTGCTCGTCAGTTTTGGTGGAGCGGGTGGTCAGCATGCGTGTGCCATGGCGAAGAGTCTCGGAGTACGAAACATTCTGGTTCATCCTTTCGCCGGAATTCTGAGTGCGTACGGCATGGGTCTGGCGGATGTGCGCAAGCGGCAGGAGACGACGATTCTCCAGGAGCTTTCCGAGGCAACTGTGTCGCTGGCAGAGGAAGCATTTCAATCCATGCAACAAGAACTGAGGCTGGAAATCCAGAACGAAGGGCTTTCGCAATCAGACATCCTCCCCGCTGTTCGCTCGCTCAGCTTGCGGTATAAGGGACTTGATTCGAGTATTGAAATTCTTGAACCCGCAGATGGTGACCATGCCGCTGCTTACGAGATGCAGCACGAACAACTCTTCGGCTATCGCCATCGGAATCGTGAAATTGAAATTACTACGGCAAATGTGGAATTGATCGGAAACATTTCGCAGCTCATTTCGACTCCGGCACCTCAAGGGTCTTCGCAAGAGCAGGCTGGCCTCTCGACCAAAATTTGGTACGGAGAAAAAGAACTGGAGGCTGCTCTGTTTCTTCGGGAGAATCTTTCGTGTGACACCATCATCCCGGGGTCAGCGATTATCTGCGATGCCGGTTCGACAATTTGGATCGAACCTGGTTTCACTGGTCGCGTTCAGCCAGATGGTGCGGTTCTCATTGAGCAGACTGAAGTTCAGGAAGCTCAGGCAATGGAGACCCAGGACAATGCTTCAGTGGGCGAGCCAGATTTAATCTTGCTGGAGATTTTTAATAACCAGTTCGCTTCAATCGCAGAGCAAATGGGGTTCACTCTGCAGCGGACATCCGTTTCGACAAATGTAAAAGAACGCCTCGACTACAGTTGCGCAATTTTTTCAGCGGAAGGAAATCTGGTCGTCAACGCGCCGCATATTCCAGTACATCTAGGTGCTATGGGGGAGACAGTTCAAACTATTCTGCGAGATTGTCCAGAGCTCAATCCCGGTGATGTCATCATCACGAATGACCCTTATGCCGGGGGATCTCATCTGCCGGATGTGACCGTCGTCACGCCTGTCCACGAGAGACAAACTGGTGAACTTCTCTTCTTAACGGCAAGCCGAGCCCATCACGCAGAGATTGGTGGCATTACCCCGGGGAGCATGCCACCTTTTTCGAAGAACCTCGCGGAAGAAGGGGTATTGATCCGTCAATTTAAACTCGTCGATGGGGGCGTCTCACAAGAAAATCAGCTTCGAGCACTGCTTGAGTCTGGGCCTTTTCCATCCCGGAACGTGGCTGACAATCTTGCAGACATTGCTGCCCAGGTGGCTGCTAACAAAATTGGCGCCCGACTTCTGTTGGAGTTGATCGATTCCCAGGGACGCGAGACTGTTCTGCGTTACATGAAGTCGATTCAGGAGACAGCTCGGAAAAAAATGGAGCGAGCGCTGTCGGGAATTGAAAATGGAAGATACTCCCGGAAAGATTATCTCGACGATGGCTCGCCGATCTCTGTTGAGATCACCATTGATGGTTCACGGGCAACAATCGATTTCGCTGGAACCGGACCGGTACTCAGTTCGAATCTGAATGCGAATCGGGCTATCGTCACGGCGGCCTGTATGTATGTGTTTCGGAGTTTGATCGAAGAATCGATTCCGTTAAACAGTGGAGTTCTGGAGCCCCTGGAAATTGTCTTACCAGAGTGTTTGCTGAACCCACCCGCTCATCAAGATCCTGCACACTGTGCAGCCATGGTCGGTGGAAATGTTGAAACGTCGCAGCGAGTCGTCGACGTCCTCTTAGGCGCACTCGGCAAAGCGGCAGCCAGTCAAGGAACGATGAATAATCTGACGTTTGGTAATGAAAAGTTTGGTTACTACGAAACGATTTGTGGCGGCGCCGGAGCAACTGCCGACTCGCCCGGAGCCAGTGCCGTTCATACACACATGACGAACACGCGGCTGACAGATGTTGAAGTGATCGAGCATCGATATCCGGTGCGAATCCAGGAGTTCAAGATTCGCGACGGGTCAGGGGGAGCTGGAAAGAATTCTGGCGGCGATGGGATTGTCCGCAGATTCGAGTTTCTCGAACCACTAAAAGTCTCTCTGCTCACACAGCGTCGAGGCGAATTTCTCCCATTCGGTTTGGCTGGGGGAGAAGCGGGCAGCATCGGCAGAAACATCTTTCGCAAGCAGGGAGAGCAAAAGGATCTCGATGTCGGCGGCTGTGTTCATCTTGAGGTTTCCCCCGGAGACACGCTCGTGATTCAAACCCCCGGCGGCGGCGGATTCGGGGCCTCAGGAATGTCAGATTGAGAGACCATCTTTCAAGCTGTTCCGTCTACCAGGAATTACCTGATTATGAGAACAAGTCTGGCTTTTCATCAGCGAATGGATGCAGAGGACGTAGCGTTTTTTTCTTTGGGAGTGCATTGAGCAAGGCCCCGGCAATGCGGAGATCATCTTTAGTGGTGATCTTGATGTTCATTGACGAGCACTCCACGATGGAAACAGCATGGCCGGCTTTCTCAATGAGCTGTGCTTCGTCGGTGGCGTTGAAATCGTTTCTCTGCTGGTAGGTCTCGATGAGAAGTTTACGCTCGAAAACTTGAGGGGTTTGAGCTTCCCAGAGTGCGGTCCGCGGAACTGTTTCTTCGATGAAACCTGCAGAGGCACGTTTGATGGTCCCCCGGATAGGAGACGCGGGAATCGCAGCACCGGACTTTTGAGCTTGCTTAAAGACGGCGTCGATCCAGTCAGTTGTGATGAGTGGTCTGGCGGCATCGTGGACAGCGATGTAGTCAATGTCTGGATTGACGAGGCCGAGAGCGTTTTGAACTGAATCTGCTCGTTGGTCTCCCCCTGTCGCAACCTGAATATCCATGAAGGCAAGGTTGGGGCGAAACTTTTCTTTGAACCATTCGAGGTCATCAGGCGAGACGACAATGATGACCTGGGTGACATCCTTGTGAGCGAGAAATGGTTCGGCTGCACGCAGCCAGACAGGTTTGCCGTTGAGATCAATAAACGGCTTTTTTCTTTTCGAATCGCCAAAGCGAGTACTGCGACCAGCAGCTGCGAGAATCACTGCAAACTTTGCCATCGCGAAAACTCCGAGACACAACTTAAGAAACGTAAGAGGAGTGACCTGACGGGCTACCCCGCTTGAATGCGATCCTTCAGAGTATCAATTAAATCCTTCAGTTCCCAGGTTTCTGATGCAACTCGAATTGTTTCCTGCAGCTTCAGTTGCTCTGAGACTTTTCGTTGTGCAGACATTACCGTGCTATGGTTCCGTCCGCCGAAGTATTCGCCGATCTCGCTGTACGGAGCATCTGTTAATGTCCGGGAAAGGTACATGGCGAGCATTCTTGGTTGCGAAACACTCTGCTTACGGGTTTTGGATTTGAGTGTTTCTTCTTCGATCCCAAAGAGTGTGCAAATTGCAGTTTCAATATCCGCAATTCGGATCATCTTCATGCAATCTCGTTCAAGCCTGTTGAGAAGTCTCTTTGCCAGACTGACGGTGACCGTTTTCTTTTCCATTCGCCCCCATGTGGACAAAATGTTGACGGCCCCTTCGAGATCGCGTCCGTTGTTCAGGAATCGAGAAGCGATGTATTCCACGACCGGCTCAGAAAACTTGGTCCCTTGTCGAGTCGCATGGCGGCGAACGATCTCTTGACGGGTTTCGGTTTCTGGTTTCTCCAGGCGGAAGACTAATCCCGAAACAAATCGGCTGACCAGTTCTTCTGAAGTTCGCCCCAACAATCTTGGGTGACGATTGGAGGTGACAACGACTTGTCGGTTTTCTGTTTCGAACTGTTTGAGTGTGTGCAGGAACTCGTCCTGAATTCCTTTTTTCCCGTCCAGAAAATCGACATCGTCAATGAGCAGAACATCGGCACTGCGAAATTTCTGACGGAAGCTGGGCAGCGTTTTTGCGCTCAGCGCCTGAGTGAAGTAGTTCGTGAACTGCTCCGCTGTCAGCGAGAGGATTTTAAGTTGCGGATCTTCTTTACGAAGTAGCAGGCGTGTCGCTTCGAGCAGGTGCGACTTGCCATTCCCTACATTGGAATGCAGGTAGAGCATGGCGACCGAGTCAGGCTCGTGAACAAGTTGATGGATTGCAGCGACTGCAAGTTCGTTGGATGGACCAGTCACGAAGTCGGACAATGGACGTGGACGACCACCACGCTTGCGTTTCTTCGCAACGTGGGGCTGAGCGGTCGTTCGAGAGTGAGCTTCAACCGGTTGGGCTTCAGCAGCGCTTGCTTCCGGGATTTCCGAAAGCCTGACTTCCTGTCCCACTTCAAAGCGAACCTCTGCAGCAGGTCCGAGGACCTGCAAGAGGATTCTTTGGAGCTCATCTCCGAACTGTTGCTGGATCCATTTCACCAGGTAGGGACCCTGGACGTGGATCGTCAGTTCTGAACCTTCAAGTTCTAATTTTGTTGTCCCGCCAAACCAATTCTGGTACCTCCTGTTGCCTAGCGATTCCTGCAACAGTTGCCGAATCGCGCCTATATTCTGATCTATCGATGATGGATCGGGCAGCATCTTGCGACCCTTCTGTGCGCACATTTTCTCTGACTGTATTCACCGAAACGGTCTACCACAAAAAAAGATGGCCAACAATCCGTTGCGACTTCACAAGGAAGCGCGGGGGAGAATCGTGAGAGAAAAGAAAGGCACGAAAGTGACAAAGAACCTGTCAGTCATGACACGGTTCATGGATGGAAAACTTACTCAACATGAGCGATACTACAAACGAAAACGAGTTCGTCAATTGTAAACGAAGTATGAAGTCTTGGGATTTTTTTATGGAACATCCTGAGTGCTTTGATCCACAAGGATTGCGCCGATTCTCTTTTCTGCACCAGTTTAAAAGCGTGTTGATAAACTGTCGATGATCGATGCACCCTACTTTAAGAGATCCAGCGGTTGCGCTGATCGGGCCGAATTTCAGAGGCCTCAGCAAAGCGCCTCAATATCAAGTTGACGTGATAGCTTCACGTGGAAGCGAGGGATTCGCGGTGTTCAGTGTAAGATGCTCTCCCAGTTGCTCGGCAAGGTGATTGAACCGGTTCTGCCAGCAATGTTTTTAATCCCGTTAACTCCGGTGCGAGACTCAGTAGGGGATTGTCCGTTTGACTGAGCATCGTGAAGTCTCGTACTTCAGCTTGTGACCTGCGATGCGTAGTGCACCTGGGTGAACTCCCCCGTCGTTTTTGGAGTGAGCTATTGAGAGTGCGCATCTGAAGTCTTTGGTGAGCAACGAAAAAACCCTTACCTGCTCAAGACCGGTGACGGTTGAAGCGGGTAAGGGTTTAGATGCTTCCAGGTGGAAGAGTCTCCTCGGGTTGTTCGAGATTTCTTTTTCGCGAACCGTTTTCCTGTGGATTAATTCAGGCCATCAGAGTGTGTGTTCGGAAGAGGAATCTCGACAGGAGTTACACCATTTCTTTCAGCTTTTTGAGAGCAGTCACTTTGACAACTTTGCGCTCAGGCTTAGCTGAGATCATGATTTCTTCGCCAGTACGAGGATTAATCCCTTTCTTGGCAGGTTGTGCTTTGCGTGTTTTCTTTGCAATTTTCAACAACCCTGGCAAAGTAAAGATTCCTGGGCCTTTCGCGCTCAGGTTCTCTTCGACCATTCCCTCGAGAACTTCGAGGAAGTTGATCACATCTTTTTTTGCCATGCCAGTACGTTCAGTCAACTCGTTGAGGAGTTGGGTTTTTGTAAGTGGCTTTTGTGCGGCGGGTGCTTTTTTCGCCATCGTGGATCCTTTCAAATGGCGGCCAATTCGGACCGATAGTCAATGAAACAACTCGGTAAGTAGAATTCGGCACAACGACAAAGTCAATTGCGCTGCATCGGGAAACTGCATTATTTCCTTGCTTTTTCCGCAAAAAACGTGCGGTGAAACAAGAATTTGGACTATTTCAGGCATTCCGTACCTGAAAATGATCGGGAATCAGACTACGCAGACAGGTATCCCTTGGACTCCAGGAAGGCGATAACTTCGTCGGCAAGATCATCAATTTCCTTGGAATTCGAGTCAAGAACCAGTTCTGCTTTTTCTGGAGCTTCGTATGGAGCATCAATCCCTGTGAAGCCTTTGATTTCGCCAGCACGGGCTTTTTTGTAGAGACCTTTAGGGTCTCTTGCTTCACATGTTTCCAATGATGCGTCGACATAAACTTCGATGAATTCTCCTTCAGTTAGAAGTTCTCGCACTGTGTCGCGGTCTTCTTTGTAAGGAGAAATGAACGCTGTCAACGTGATGAGACCAGCATCGGAGAACAACTTGGAGACTTCACCGATTCGGCGAATGTTCTCTGAGCGGTCTTCTGCTGAAAAACCAAGGTTTTTGTTCAGTCCCATGCGAATGTTGTCGCCATCCAGCAGGTAAGTGTGCTTGCCCATTTCCGCCAACTTGTGGTCGACGGTGTTGGCGATGGTGCTTTTTCCTGATCCACTCAAGCCAGTAAACCACAAGACGCAACTCTTCTGCCCCTTCAATTTCTTGCGGTCGTCAGAGGAAACTCGGTGGTCGTGCCAGTGAACGTTTGTTGCTTTTTGATCAGCCATTTCAGTCTCTATCTGTGAAGTGTGAATTTAGTCGCATTAATCAGGCGACATCCTAGGGGATGCCCGGCTCGGTTGAAAGCGATTTCTCTATCCGTTCTCAGACTCAATACAATCCAACTTCAGCTCAGGGAACCGACGAAACCCAGTAGAACTTCACTCTCCACCGGTGGAGTCTCGTCCGGAGAGTTGATAAATTAACGCTTGAGTAGTTTTCGAATGGGCGTGCGAGATCTGCCACGTGGAGTTCAGCACTTTCCTGAAAGAACCATTTCTTCACGGGCACAAAAAGGATGAAAGTGCTTTTTGCGAATCCGCCTTGTTGGATTGAAACGGCTCTTGAATTTCTTTGGAGACCGAATCAATCGAGTTTTCTTGATGAGTGAGTGAATTGTGAACGAACCAGATTTCAACAAGTCAGAATTACTTCCGGTCATCGCTCAGGACGAATCATCGGGCGTGGTCCTCATGCTGGCATACATGAACCGTGAGGCTTACGAGGAAACCCTCAAAACAAAGCGGGTCTGTTATTACAGTCGCAGCCGCCAAAAGTTGTGGCGCAAAGGTGAAGAGAGCGGCAACGTCCAGGAACTCAACTCCATCTATTTTGACTGTGATGCCGACACGCTTCTGGTCAAAGTGAAACAGGTCGGAGGTGCTGCCTGTCATGAAGGTTACCAAAGTTGTTTCTTCCGCCGAATCGATCCAGACTCTAAAGCCGTCAGCGTGGAAGGTGAACGACTCTTCGACCCCAACAAGGTGTACGGTAAAAAGTAAGCAGCGAAAACAAGGCTGTAATCCTTCTTCTCGTTCAATTGCTGTTCATTTTGAACTGATCCGAAATCTGAGTTTGGCCTCACACTGTTCGAATGAGTTCGCGCATCTGTTGAAGTCTTCGATAACCAATTACGACTCCATTTTGAATAAGCGTCAATCATGTCTGATCATCTATTAAAACTTGGGATTCCAGCTGGAAGTTTGCAGGACGCGACCGCGGAACTGTTCAAGAAGGCCGGCTACAATATTAAGTTTTCTTCACGGTCGTACTACCCAAGTATCGATGATGATGAAATTGAGTGCCTCCTGATTCGTGCCCAGGAAATGGCACGGTACGTCGAGAATGGAATTCTCGATGCCGGCATCACCGGGTATGATTGGGTTCAGGAAACCCAGGCAGATGTGCATGAAGTCTGTGAGTTGGTCTTTTCGAAAGTCAGTCGACGACCGATCCGTTGGGTTCTCTGCGTCCCAGAAGATTCAGAGATTCAATCGGTTCAAGATCTCGAAGGCAAACGGATCGCAACCGAGGCAGTCGGGCTGACCAAAGCCTATCTGGCGAAACATGGAGTCAACGCTATTGTCGAGTTCTCATGGGGCGCGACCGAAGTGAAGCCACCCCGCCTGGCTGATGCCATCGTCGAAGTCACTGAGACAGGCTCTTCCCTACGCGCGAATGATTTGCGGATTGTGGATGAGGTTCTGGAAAGTACGACCCGACTGATCGCCAACAATACTTCGATGAAAGATGAATGGAAATCCGGAAAACTGAAAGCGATTGCGTTGATGCTGCAGTCGTGTCTGGCTGCCGAAGGAAAAGTTGGCTTGATGATGAACGTTCGTCGGTCTGACCTTTCGAAGATTCTCGACGACCTGCCTGCCCTCAAAGACCCCACGATCGCCTCACTCGCAGATCCGGATTGGGTGGCTGTGAATACAATCATTGAAAAATCAGTTGTTCGCACCATCGTTCCAGAATTGATCGCAGCCGGTGCTAACGGAATCGTGGAACATCCCATCACAAAGATTATCGATTAGAGCAGCTTGCACTATCGTGGACAGGCTCCAGACGTTCCGTTTCGCTGTCATGACGAACGGTATGGCTGGAGTTCGTTTTTGATTTTCCTCGAACGTTCCTATACTTCAGTAACACTGAACACTTGTTACGGAACGGATTCGGAATGGCTGCTGCTGATATTGAGATTCGAGGAGCTCGTGAGCACAACCTGCGCGACGTCTCGATCACGCTTCCCCGGAATCAAATGATCTGCATGACCGGGGTGTCGGGGTCCGGGAAGAGCTCTCTGGCATTTGACACACTCTACGCAGAAGGGCAGCGGCGCTATGTCGAATCTCTTTCGACTTATGCACGTCAGTTTCTCGGACAAATGCCCAAGCCGGATGTCGATACCATCACTGGGTTGGCGCCGTCCATTTCGATTCAGCAGAAGGTGACCTCCCGGAATCCACGAAGTACCGTCGGGACGATTACCGAAATCTATGACTATCTCCGCGTCTTGTATGCACGCGTCGGGTTGGGGCATTGTGTCGATTGCGGTCAGCCGATCACCGCACAGACGATGGATCAAATCCTCGAAAATATTTCCACGCTCGCTGAGGGAACGCGATTTCAGGTTCTGTCCCCGATTGTTCAACAACAAAAAGGTGAGTTTCGCGATCTGTTCACCGACTTGCTCAAGCAGGGCTACCTGCGAGCGAGAGTGGACGGCGAGGTCGTGAACCTTTCCGATGATCTGGGGTTGAAGAAGCATTTCAAACATACGATTGAAGTTGTCATTGATCGGCTTGTCGCTGGAAAGGGCCAACGGACGCGACTCGCTGAAGCGATTGAATCAGCTATTTCACTGAGTAAGGGAATGCTGATCATCTCCACATCGGGAGACAATCCGACGGAGAAACTGTACTCCGCGAAGTATGCCTGTCCTGACTGTGGAATCAGTTATGAGCCACCCTCTCCGCAGCTGTTCAGCTTTAACAGCCCCCTCGGAATGTGTCCCGACTGTACCGGGTTGGGCATGCGGCACGACTTTGTCCTCGATAAATTGTTCACCAATCCCGGGAAGCCGATCTTCAAAGGGGCGCTTGAACTGGTAAAGGCTTTCGGGAAAATTGGTCGTTGGCGGCGTCACATTTTCAAGGGCGTTGCGGAAGCGATCGAGCAAGATTGTGAACTTGCTGCCGGTTCGTTTCTGAAAACGAATTGGGAAGATCTTCCTGAACAGGCAAGACAGTTTTTCCTCTACGGAATGGGTAAGCGACACATCACCTATTCGTGGCGTCACTCTGGAGGAGTCTGGAAGCATGGCGGAACATGGAAAGGGTACATCCCTGATCTGATCGATGAATTCCATAAAGCCAAGAATCCGATGCGGCGACGGCAACTCGAAAAATATATGGAAGTGGTTCCCTGCCAGTCGTGCGAAGGAGAACGGCTCAATCCGCAGGCACGGAATGTTCGTGTCGTTTCAAAATCTGTAAAGAAACTTGGGATCGATGCCGCTCGCTCTTTGCCGGGTGTCTGTGCGTTGTCAGTTGATGATGTCTGTCAGTTCTTCGAAGAGTTAGAGCTGGACTCCACGAGTGCGATGATCGCTGAGGAAGCACTCAAAGAGATTCGCGGCCGTCTGGGGTTCTTGCAAAAGTGTGGTCTCGGATACTTGAGTCTTGAACGGACAGCCCCCACTCTCTCTGGTGGAGAATCTCAGCGAATTCGACTCGCTGGGCAAATCGGATCTGGACTTGTCGGCGTGCTGTACATTTTGGATGAGCCATCGATCGGCTTGCACCCGCGCGACAACGATATGCTGCTCGACAGTCTCCTCGGTCTCCGGGATCAAGGAAATACTGTGGTCGTCGTTGAGCACGATGAAGACACTATGCGTGCTTCAGATTACATCATCGATTTTGGTCCTGGTCCCGGGGTTCGCGGAGGGGAGATCGTCGCGCGCGGGTCGGTTGATGAGATCATGGAAAGCAAGAAGAGCGTCACCGGGGCTTACTTGTCCGGTCGTTCAGAAATTGCAATTCCGAAAGAGCGAAGAAAGCCGACCAAGAAGACAATTAAAATTGTTGGGGCCGAACAGAATAATCTCAAGAACGTGGATGTCGAAATCCCGCTCGGGCTGTTTGTTTGTGTTACCGGAGTAAGCGGATCTGGGAAAAGTTCACTTTGCAATGACATCTTATGGCAGGTTCTCAATAAAGAACTGAACAAGGGCAAGGGGACGCCCGGGCAGTTCAAGCGAATCAATGGCTTGCAGCACCTCGACAAAGCGATCGACATTGACCAGTCACCCATTGGACGAACTCCACGTTCCAACCCGGCAACGTATGTGAAACTTCTCGATCAGATTCGAGATCTCTATACGCAGCTGCCGCAGTCCAAACTACGTGGATATCAAAAAGGACGATTCAGCTTTAATGTCGCTGATGGTCGCTGCGAAGCCTGCGAAGGTCATGGAGCGACGAAACTGGAAATGGATTTTCTGGCGGACATTTGGGTCCCTTGCACACTCTGTAACGGCAAGCGATTTAATCATGAAACGCTTGAAGTGAAATACCGAGACAAGTCGATCGCAGATGTTCTGGCCATGGACGTTCAAGAGGGTGTCGAGCATTTCAAGAATCATCCGAAGATTTATCGCCTGCTGCAGACGCTGCACGACGTTGGTCTCGATTACATGAAACTGGGACAGCCATCACCCACCCTTTCCGGTGGAGAAGCGCAGCGAATCAAACTTGCTCGCGAATTGGGGAAACGATCGACCGGAAAAACTCTCTACTTGCTGGATGAGCCAACGACCGGTCTGCACTTTGCGGACGTTCAGAAAGTTCTGGAAGTGCTGCATGGATTCGTTGAGGAGGGAAACACCGTTCTGGTGGTTGAGCATAATCTTGATGTGATCAAAACGGCTGACTGGGTAATTGACTTGGGACCAGAGGGAGGAGCTGGAGGCGGAGAAATCCTGGCGACCGGGACGCCGGAAGAGATTGCGAAATGTAAAAAATCCTACACCGGTCACGCGCTGAAAAAGATTCTCAGTCCTAAAAAGAAAGCGACATCCGCCAAGGGGAAGCCATCAATCATGGCACATCGGAATCGTCTGGATTCGATGGAAAATATCACCATTCGCGGGGCGGCTCAGCATAATTTGCAGTCAGTCGATGTGACTGTTCCGCGTGATCAGATGAGCGTTTTTTGTGGTCCAAGTGGATCAGGTAAAACATCGCTGGCAATGGACACCTTGTATGCCGAAGGTCAGCGAAGATATGTCGAGTCGCTCTCTGCGTATGCGAGGCAATTTTTGGGGCAAATGCCCAAGCCGAAGCTGGATAACATTTCAGGACTTTCGCCAGCAATCGCCATCGAACAGAAAACCGTCGGAGCGACTCCACGATCGACTGTCGGAACTGTCACGGAGATTTACGACTACTTACGGATTCTGTTCGCCCGTCTGGGGAAGATGTACTGTCCCGATTGCCAAAGCCTTGTCAGCCGGCAAACAACTGATGAAATCATCGATCGAGTCTTGAGTCTGGAAGCAGGGATGCGGCTGTATCTGGCTGCTCCGGTTGAAATTGCAGTCGGTCAATCGTACGAGAAGTTGTGGGACCGGCTCGGGACTCAAGGATTTTTACGTGTCCGTATCAATGGAATCACATACCAGATTGAGGATGTTCCGAAGATCGATCACAAGCGAGACTATCTTGTTGAAGCGATTGTCGATCGAGTCAAAGTTGATCCAGAGGCGCGAGGACGAATTGCAGACTCAATTGAAACAGCACTCGATCTGGGACGCGGTGTGATTCACTTGGTCCACGTCGAGAAAGAAACTCCCGAGGACCAATGGATCGTTGATCGTCTCAGTTTGAACTACTCCTGCTCGAAGTGTGATGCGATCTAGAGCATCTTTTGAATTGGTTTGCGGGTTCTGCCTCGTGGCAATACGCTCAATTCACGGATACAAGAAACACGATAGTGTTATGGAATCGTGAGCGACGCGATCAATCTTTGTATTTCGTGAAATACCAGACAACCAGGACAATCGAGAATGCAAGCATTGCGAAGTCCACCGGCGAGATATTCTCGAAACGATTGATGAGTGTATGGATAATGCGCATGTCATAGATTCGACAGAAAGGATGAGGGGGGAGCTATCCAGAATGACCCTATGCCAATGTTCGAGCTCAGAAGGGGAAAATCTACTTAGAAAGCAGGTTTTCCCTAAGCGTGCAGCAGCACGATCGACCTCAACGCTATAACCAGCACTGCTGGTCTTGTACTCTGCTCGAAAAGAGCCTCTTTACGCTCCTGCGTGCTTGCTGGAGGATCTTTAATGCTGGTTGTCTACGTGAAGGTCACGTTCATGGCTTCGTAAACTGCACGTCAGGAGGCAGAACGCGAACAGCAATTCGAAAATTACGATATGCCACGAAGACGTGAAGAAATGGTTCTACCGGAAAAAGATTGCGATTGCTCCTTTTGACGTAACTTGTGATCGGCTCAGTCGGTTTTGAAACAGAGCTGAGTGTTTTCCGGATCGAATAGAATCGGGAAATACGCCCCTTCCATTTTTTGACCGGCAGGGATGGCTTCGGTGTTGTCGAGGATCATTTTGTCTTGGGCAGAGCGGGTTCCATCTTTGAAGACGTTGATCACGGTTGCACGTCTTGGGCCGTCGGTTTTGTTTTCGAAAGAACCGTGGACCATGAGTGGGTGATGAAATGTGCATTCCCCCGCCTGGAGTTCGATGGCAACCGGTTTTTGAAACTCCTCGACTTGTTCCGGCGAGAGAACTTCACGGATCGATTCCATGTCGCCTGCCAGTCCTGTGATTGGCAACAGTTCCCAGCGATGGCTCCCGGGAATGTAATGCAGGCAACCATTCTCTTGAGTACTCTCGTCAAGGCCCACCCAGCACGTCAGGTGAGCCATCGGTTCGGTCGCGGTCCAGTACGAATAATCCTGATGCCACGCCACAACTCCACCATGTTTGGCAGGTTTGCAAAAGAGCTGATCATGCCACATTCGTACGGTCCCACCGAGGAGTTGGCTGGCCGGAACAGTGAATGCCGGATTCCATAGGATGTCGTGAAAGCCCTGCCGAATTCGCCATGCTCCCAGTGCATGAAACAGCACAGAGTTGGGATCAACCGATTCGTTGGTGTGATATTCATACCAGAGTTCGGAACCTTCATGGTCCGGTTGCACCAGCCCGGAAAGTTCTTCTCGGAGCGTCTCCAGTTGTTGCTCATCGAGAATACGAATCCCTGAGACATATCCATGCTCGTGGAAAAACTGGACCTGTTCGTCGCTGAGTTTGTACTTCTCCCATTCCTCTGGTGATGCTGGTTGAGGAAAAAGGTCGCTGATCGGATGATGAGTCAGAGCGAGGTCCATGCTGTTGCTTTCGTATCGTTTCTAAAACATTTTCATTGCTGGTTGTGCCCGTGAAGCTCACTTTTATGGCATCATAGACTGCTCGTCACGAGACCGGATGTGACGACCAATATCGAATTTGCTCTATCACATTGTCAAATGAGACACGGCGGGGAAGTGGAGTATGCTTTTGGAGGTCGTGTTTTTTGTGAATCATTCATCTGTTGATGTGTAGAGTAACTTATGACAGGATTTCCTGAATGACTTTGCCATGGACGTCGGTGAGGCGACGATTCAGGCCGTTATGATACCACGTCAGCTGTTCGTGATTGAAGCCGAGCAAATGCTGCACGGTGGCATAGAAGTCCCAGACAGAGGTTGGATTCTGTTCTGCCCGGCGGCCGAATTCATCGGTTGCTCCATAACTGACTCCACCTTGCACACCTGCACCCATCATCCAGCAGGTGAAGCCATCTGGGTTATGGTCTCGTCCAGAAGTCCCCTGTTGATGGGTCGGCATCCGGCCGAATTCCGTCGTCCAGAGGACTAAGGTCTCTGCGAGCAATCCGGATTGTTCGAGGTCGCTGAGCAGCGCGGCGGTCGGTTGATCAAAGATAGGGCAGTGTCGTTCGTAGTCAGACTTCAAAGTCTTATGGGCGTCCCAATTCAAGAGTCCATCCACACCAGAGGCTCTTGAGGCACAATACAAATTGACGTAGCGAACATCTCGCTCTAACAACCTTCGGGCGAGCAGGCAGTTTCTCGCGTAACTGGCTTTCAACGAATTTTCATCATCCGTTCCGTACCTTCGATGGACAACCTGCGATTCACTCTCCAGATCAGAAACCTCTGGAGCTGAGAGTTGCATTCGCCCTGCGAGTTCATAGGCAGCGATGCGGGCCTGTAAATCAGATTCGCCCGGATTGGCATTTGCGAAATTGCGGTTGAATCGATCTAGCAATCGGCGTGATGCTGCCTCTTCCTGAGAAGTTAATCCGTCTGGCCTTTTTAGATTCCGGATTGGTTGCTGATGGCTCATCACAATGGCTTGGTGTCGTGCCGGGAGGAATCCGTTGGCCCAATTGGCTTTTCCGTTCGGAGGTTCGCCACGCAGATCGGGAATTGCAACGTATGTGGGCAGGTTTTCGTTCTCGCTTCCAAGAGCGTAACTCGTCCATGATCCCGCACTTGGAAATCCTTCGGCTTCGTGCCCAGTATTCATGAAGACGCAGCCTGGACCATGCGTATTTGTTTTGCTGTACATTCCATGGAGGAAGGCGATTTTATCGGCATGCTGGCCCATGTGGGGTAGCATGTCGCTGATCATTTTTCCGCTTTCGCCACAAGGGTGAAATCCCCAGGGGCTTTGCATGAGATTTCCATTCTGGCCTTGAAATGAACGGAAATTTTCTTCGCCCGGAAGTGGCTTCCCGTGGTACTTTTCGAGGGCGGGTTTGTACTCCCAGAGATCCATATGCGAAGCTGCGCCGGGGCAAAAAATCTGGAGGACGCGTTTTGCTTTCGGAGTATGATGCGATAGCCCGACTCCCGGTTTCCAGGCGGGATCGTTTGCGAAAGACTGCTTCGTCAGCATTTGCATCAGGCCGACGCCTGCCAGGCCGGTCGTCACATCACCCAGGAATCGGCGGCGCGAGACGTCCAGTAGGGAGCTTAACTGTGCGGGATCGGAATGGTGCTTCATGTCGAACTCAAGTGAAGTTTTTTGACTTGTGGGCATTGTTGCAAATCGATCGAGGTTCGATCAGTTCACGTAGATCATCTCGCTCGTATTGAGGATAACTCGACAGTACTTTGCGAGTGAGGTTTGTTGAATCATTTCTTTCGAGGCAGCGACCTCTTCGGCAGAGGGGGATCGGTTGTAGCATAGCGAAAAAATGAGTTTGATTTGCTCATCAAGATCCTCGCTCGTTTCGTTGATTACGCGGTCTGCGAGAGCCTTCGACATATCCATTGTGAAGTTGTGGTTGAGCATGGTCAGTGCCTGCAGCGGCGTGGTTGTCTCGGCTCGCCTGGAAATTGAAAAGGCACAATCTGGCTGATCAAACTCTGTCATTAAATCAACGACCGACGCGCGTGCATTCTGATGGTAGACCGCACGGCGATAGGTTTCGGGACCATGCTTGTCTAACGGGTCGTAGGTGCAAACGTTGTCCTGCATGAAGTGATAAAGCCGAAATCCGGGCCCCCCCATCTTCTTGTTCAACTGGCCGGAGACTTGCAGAATAGTGTCTCGAATCTCCTCTGCCGAAAGTCGCCGGGGAGGAAATCGCCACAAGAATCGGGCATCACCATCTGCACGTGCTGCATCTTCCCGATAGTTGCTCGACTGCTGGTATGTTTGCGACAACATAATTTGTCGATGAATCGACTTGATCTGCCAATTGTTTTCAATCAGCTGGTTTGCCAGCCAGTCGAGGAGTTTTGGGTGAGTCGGCTGACTTCCCATGTATCCGAAGTCGCTCGGAGTGTCGACGATTCCGGTTCCGAAGTGGTAGTGCCAGATGCGATTTGCCAACACTCGCGAAGTGAGCGGGTTTTGGTTGTCCGCAATCCAGTTCGCCAGCGACTCGCGACGTTCACTTTCTGACGCCTCCGGTTTTAATTCGTAATTGGCCTCACCCTCTGAGAGGACAGCTAAACTGGCAGGGACCACTTCTTCGCCGGGGCGTTGAGGGCTCCCTCCAAGGAAGATGTGAAACGGTCCTTCCGCGTCGCTGGCAACACGTTGACCGACCCAGATAACCGGCAATGGCGGGATGGCAGCGAGTTGCTGATTCACTTTTGCGAGATCACGCTTGAACTCAGCGAGTTTCTGGCGATGCTCTGGTGTTTCTTCAAGGGTTCGCAAGCGATGATCACGATGCTGCATGTTGAGCGGTTTTCGATCTTCCGAACTCGCAATGACTTTCCATTCTTTTCCGTCGAGAGAGGACTCGATTCGATACTCGCCAACGAAAGCAAACTTTCGTTGTGCAGGGTTCGGTTCGTCTCGAGCACTCGAGAAAAAGATACGTTGAATCGTTGTCGGTTGTGGAAGTTCGATTGTGAGTGTGCCACCGGTGGCCAGGAATCGTTCGCCTGTTTTTCCATCGATCGCGATATGCGGCCCATAGGCTCCGGGGAAGTCTTCAATGTGGCGACTTGCTCCACTTGCCTTGGCTCCTTGTGATGCCAGAGCGACATTGCGTGGCGTTGATTCGTTCGACCAAATTTCAAATTCGTCGATGCCAAATGAATTTCGATTTCCAAAATTTGAATCTTGTCCTTCTGAAACGAGTCGAACAAATTTGACGCTGACCGGTTCGAAGGTTTCTTCGCTGCCCAGCCGATTGACCGGTTCTCGCGTCCACTTCTTTTCGTATTCGGCGAGCTTTGAAAGCCCTTGCTGGAGGATGTTTTTGTTGAGCTCAGCGAGTTGCTGCGTCAGTGAATCTTGCTGTTGTTGCAGCGGTTGAACTTTCGCCTGATGCTCCTGCTTATCTTGATCGGTCGCGACAACGCGGCGTCCGTGGCGGACACCTGAGAAGGTCGCGTACCAGGAATAATAATCTCGCTGCAGAATGGGATCGAATTTGTGATCATGACAACGAGCACATCCAACCGTGAGCCCCAGGAATGCTTCAGCGGAGGAGCGAATCATCTCGTCGATGGTATTGGCTCGGATTTGAGCAGCTTGCTCGGCATCCTGATTTCCGACATCGTCATATGGGCCAGCGACAAGAAAGGCTGACCCGATTTCACTTTCTGGATTCCCTATGCCGATGACATCACCCGCGAGATGTTCTCGGATGAATTGGTCGAACGGTTTGTCTTCATTGATAGATTGAATCACATAATCACGAAACGGCCAGAGATCATTGATGAGCACATTTCGTTCGAAGCCGTTGCTTTCTCCGAACCGAACGACGTCCAGCCAATGGCGGCCCCAGCGTTCACCATAATGTGGGGAGGCAAGTAGTCGATCGATAAGTTTTCGATAAGCTTCAGGCGAATCGTCATTGAGAAAGTGCTCGACCTCTTCTGGTGTTGGCGGCAATCCCGTTAAATCGAAAGTTGCCCGGCGAATGAGTTCGCGTCGAGTTGCTCGCGGATTCGGAGAGAGCTTTTTCGCCTTGAGTTTCGCAAAGATGAAACGGTCGATGGGATTCGTGTTCCAGTCTTCCGGTGCTTGTTCGTGCATCGGTGGAGTGGAAAGGCTCAGAGGTTGAAGCGACCACCACGATCCGTCCGCCTTCGATTTCTCGCGGACGATCACATCCTCGGGCCATTTCGCTCCTTCCAGAATCCATTGCCGGAAGATGTTGACTTCAGCTTTCGTGAGCGGTTCCCCCTCCTTGGGCATTGCTGGTCGTGTCCCGTCGGAGGACGAAATTTGGTCAAGCAGGTAACTGGAATCGGGCTCACCAGCACTTAGGTAATTGTTCCGAATGAGGTGCTCGGCAGAATCCAGTGAGAGCTCCCCTTTCGGGTTTCCGGGAGAGTGACAGCGAATGCAGTGCTTCTCCAAAAGGGGAGCGATCTCCGTTTCGAAGTTGACCAGCTTTTCCGCCTGAACATTTGCGGGAACGATGAGCAGGATCAAGGCGAGTTGGCTGAGCAGTTTTCCGGACATTAACTCTCGCATAAACAATTCATCCCGGGCAACACCTGGCTGCCTTCTGAGTGAGGACTTTGCGTCCGTGTGGTCTTTTTGCATCGGCGCGTTTTGATTCGTTGTTGAGTGTATCTTCTGCGAATGCCGAATTCAAAACGGCGACCATTTCGGCATTTTTGGGAACTCCACGTTTCTCCACGGCTTCACGTTGATTTCTTCTCAATAAAGAGCCACCAGAAACGCCATCAAAAACTGTCGCCAGAGAAACTTGCTCGCCCGTATGCCAGTGTCGGTCGCTTTTCTCCAGTGAATCTCCAGTGAAATTGCTGATCGCCACGCGGCAGATGGAGACTCCAATCCGAAAAAACAATCTCATCGCAAAGCAGGAATTGTCGCTGACTCGACAATTCGTCAGTTTTTTTGAGCGATGCCAAAACGCAACGAAACACTAAATATGGTTTAAAGGGTCGTGTGACAGACTCGATTGCTCATCAGTTTGCGAAAGGTTCAAAATCAGGCATGCAAGTACGGTTCTGTCATCTAGGTTTTCATGTTCGCTTTGAAAATTGACGAGATCAAATCCAGCGTTGGTCATTACGTCCTGCCTCGTGGCGAGAAGTCTGTCAGGTCATGAAAGTGACTTCATAGGCACGACAAGTATTGAAAAACTCTAGCTGTAACAAGACCTGAAATGATTTCGGAATCCTCGTGATTCGGAATGGATTCAGCAGTGTTGTTCGCGGTTTAGAATATGATTCCCCTGATGAAATGCGGAGCTTCGGATGTCTCAACAACAGCCTGTGATTTGTCTTGAATTTAGTGAACTCACGCCGGTCCTTCTCGACAGATTTCTGCAGGCAGGGCATCTCCCAAATTTTCAGAGGTTGCGAGATGAGTCCATTGTTCAGACAACAGATGCGAATGCTGAAGGCGAATGGCTGAACCCCTGGGTTCAATGGGTAACAGTCCACTCAGGATTGGAAGCTGCCGAACATGAAGTTTACCGACTTTCAAACGCTTACAAGCTGACCTCGCCCTCGATCTGGGATGTGGTTTCAGCTGCCGGGAAGAATGTTTGGGTTTGTGGCAGCATGAATCCCTGGTGCAGCGAAGATCTGAACGGACACATTCTTCCCGACCCATGGTCCTATCAGGTGAATCCGTATCCCGAAGGAGAGTTCGACGACTACGACGGATTCGTACGAAAGAATGTCCAAGAGTATGCTGCGAAGAAAACACCTGTCTCGATTCGAGAACGCTGGAAGTTTCTCTCGTTTATGCTGGATCATGGATTGCATGTTTCGACCATCAGAAGAATTCTCAGTCAGCTGGTGAAAGAGAAATTCGGACGACATCGCTGGAAGCGAGCTGCCGTATTGGATGCGATTCAATACGACCTGTTCGAATGGTATTACAAAAAGCATCAGCCCACGTTCTCAACGTTCTTCTCGAACAGCACAGCTCATTTTCAACACAAATTCTGGAGGAACATGGAGCCAGAATCGTTTTTGATCCGACCATCATCGTCTGAACAGCGGGCTTACAAGAATGCCATTTTGTACGGCTATCGCCAAATGGACCAACTCGTTGGACGAGTCTTGAACCTTGCTCCGAAGGCGACAATTGTGTTGATTTCTGCTTTGGGCCAGCAGGCATTCCAGGAAAAAGATAACGAAGGGGGCATCAGGCACTATCGTCTGCACAACAAAGAGGCTTTGACGAACAGTTTGAAGATTGCCGGTGAGTTCAATTATGAACCAATCATGGCGGATGAATTCTTCCTGAAGTTTGCGAATGAGATCGATGCAGAAGCCTGTTCAGCTCGGTTGCTGTCGCTGCAACTCCCAGATGGAACGCCAGCATTTTCTGCGGAACTTGAGGGGTGCGAAGTGATCGCCCAGTGTCGGTGCCGTCAACTTATGCCGGACAATGCTCAACTCACCGTTGCGAAGAGTGAGGAGCAGATCAACTTTCGTGACGTCTTTTACTGGGTTGATTCGATCAAGAGCGGAACACATCATCCCGACGGAATCTTCTGGATTCGGCAACCGGGACACGCTTGTGAAGTTCGAGATCAGAAAGTTTCCCTGACGACCATCGCGCCGTCGATTCTTGAACTCCTCGACATCGAAAAACCAGAGTCAATGCACGATCAATCCGTACTGCAATCGATCGGTGCGGCTAAGAAGTCTTCTCGACTTCACGAACTCGTGCAAGCCTGACATCCGAGGTCTCTCCCTGGCTGCAATCAGTTCGCTGATTGCAGCGTCGAATATCGACGGCATCTGGATTCAACGATGCGTACTCTGGCAGCGGCATGATGATTCGTTCATCATGTAAAGCTCGGATTCGCTCTCTGTTGATTCAGGAACTCGCATGCTGGTTGCTCGCTTTTCATTGCGGTTTGCTCAAATTCTTTTTACTGGGCTGATCACTCTCTCAGTTGGGAGTGTTCTTCAGGCTCAGAACTTCGGGGAGATGATTCGGAGTTCAGATCCGCTGACGCCTGAAGAGGAATTGAAAACCTTCACCGTTCCCGAGGGCTTTGAAGTTCAACTTTTTGCGGCTGAGCCGGATATTCAAAAGCCGATGAACATGGCTTTTGATTCACGTGGACGATTGTGGGTGAGCGGGTCGAACGATTATCCGTTTCCGAATTTTACTGAGTCAGCGACTGACAGCATTCGAATTCTGGAAGATACCAACGGCGATGGCCGCGCAGACAAATTCACAACCTTTGTCGAGGGGATCACTGTTCCGATCGGACTATATCCCTATCAAGACGGGGTGATTGCCTTTTCAATCCCGAACATCACTTTTTATCGAGACACCGACGGCGACGGGAAATCTGATGAAGCGAAAGTACTTTATGGTCCATTTGATTATTCGCGAGATACACATGGGCTGAACAATGGATTTCGGCGCGGGCTCGATGGCTGGATGTATGCCTGTCATGGATTTAATAACAATTCGAAAGTGGCCGGAGCGGATGGGCATGCCATCACGATGCAATCCGGGAATACATACCGCTTTAAACTCGATGGTTCTCGCATCGAGCACTTCACGCACGGGCAGGTGAATCCATTCGGAATGACGTTCGATCATCTTGGCGATGCCTACACTTCTGACTGTCACACAAAACCGGTCACGCTGTTAATCCAGGATGGCTACTATCCCAGCTTCGGGAAGCCGCATGATGGCCTCGGGTTCGTTCCGCCGGTGATGGAACACTTGCATGGCTCGACCGCCATCGCCGGAATTTCTCAATACACCGGCGGTGGATTTCCAGAGGAGTATGAGAACAACCTGTTCGTCGGGAACGTCATGACAAGCCGTGTTCATCGAGATGTGATTCAGTACACCGGCTCAACAGTCAAAGTCGTCGAGCAACCGGACTTTCTATCCAGCAGCGATTCCTGGTTCCGACCGGTTGAGACACAGTGCGGACCCGATCAGGCTCTGTATGTTGCCGACTTCTACAACCGTATTATCGGGCATTATGAAGTCCCGCTCGATCACCCGGGTCGTGATCGACATCGCGCCCGCATCTGGAGAGTGAGTTATGTTGGAGATCAGCCTGTGGACAGGTTGCAGCCTCCACAGGATCTTACGAAGCTCTCTGCAAGGGAACTCATTTCGCAGCTGACAGTCCCAAACTTGCCTTACGATTACCGCATCGTTGAACAACTTGTCGATCGTCTCGGCGAGGACTGTTTGCCTGAAGTTCGAAGTGCGCTTGAAGATCCCAAAACGCCGCTGCAGCATGCCTATCTGCTTTGGGTGAGACATCGGCTCGACGATCTTTCGATTGTCGATCTGCAAACTGCTTTCGGTTCAAAAGACGAAGTGGTTCGCATCCACGTTCAGCGAATTTTGGCGGATCTCTCAGACTGGTCGGAGGGACATGTTCAGCTCGCCTGTGACGGTTTGCAAAACAGTCCACTCGTTCGCAGAGCCGCAGCGACGGCGCTCGCGCAGCACTCACGAATTTCACACATCCCGGTACTCGTGGCAGCACATCAAACGGCATCTGAACATGATGTGCATCAACGGCACGTTTGCAAAATCGGACTGCGAAACGCCATGCAGCTCGATGGTGCGTATGAGTTCATCGAAAAGCTTGACTGGAGTGAAGCTGATACAGACTTGCTGGCCCAGGTCAGTCTGGCGGTGAAGTCTGAGGCGTCGGCAACTTATCTGCTGCAACTTGTTGACCGGGTTGAGTTTTCGAATGCCGACTTAAGGCAGATTGTCACGCTCGCTGCGCGGCATTTGCAGGAACAGGATATTTCGCAGGTTGTCAGCCTCTCGAAGTCTCGCTTTGCAAGCGATCTCGATCAGCAACTGGAATTGTTGCTGGCGATTCAATCGGGCTTACGGCAGCAGGGGCGTATGCCGACAAAAGAGCTCAGCAACTGGGGAGTTGATCTGGTTCAGCAGGTTTTCGAGGCAGACGATTCCGGCCGAGGAGATTGGAAATCGCTGGGGCTTCCGAAGAAAAGGCCCATTGACTGGGGGCTCGAACTTCGCAACACCGTAGACGGAAAAAAGGATGTTCCTTTCCTCAGTAGCTTGCCAGCGGGTGAGCGCGCCGTCGGTTTGCTGAGATCAAAAAGTTTTATACTTCCGGCGGAACTCTCCTTCGATCTTTGTGGTCATCTCGGTTTTCCTAATCAGGCTGCCATCCCGCAGAATTTCGTGAGCTTGCATCTGGCGAAGAATCATCAAGAAATTCAGAAAGCACTGGCACCGAGGAATGACACAGCTCAGAGAGTGACTTGGGACCTTGGTGAACATGCAGGAGAAAAAGGCTATCTTCAGGTCACTGACAATGTCAGTGTTCGCGCCTATGCCTGGATTGCGATCAGCGGCATCTCTCCACCGGTCGTTCAAATTCCGAAAGTCGATCTCAAGACAAGTCACCAGCGTTTGATTTCGTCAGCCAACATCTGTCGGCAACTCGGTCTTACTCAATTTGAGGCAGATTTGAAATCGATCGCGCTCAATCCGTCTCTCGTTGCTGCTGTCCGGTTTGCCGCGCTCGAGTCATTGGTGACGAAGCAGTCCTCTCCAGACGCAGATGGGTTGCTCTCGATCTACAATTCATCGGAAGTTACAGGTCAGCAGAAAATCCGTATCGCTCAAGTGATCCTCAACGATATAAACCAGAACGGCAAAGCGGATGCCGATGCTGGCGAACTCGAATTCCTCGCCTTGTTGAAAACGTTCCCGCTTACAGTTCAAACGGCATTGGCCCGTTCAATGTCTCTGCAAGAGGCAGGAGCAACGAGGTTGGCGGAACTGATTGAGAACGGAGCGATCTCACCCTCAGTGCTTGCCTCTGCTGTAGTGAATGCTCAACTTGAAGCTCTTGACGACAAAGACCTGCGTCAGAAATTCACATCCCTCAAGGCGACGCTTCCTGAGGCAGACGACAAAATCTTGAATCTCATTGAACAGCGAAGAAGCGAATTCAAAATGGAACTGGTATCGCTGGATGTCGGCAAAGCGATTTTCAAAAAGAACTGTGCGGCATGCCACTCTGTTGGTGAAGAAGGAAAAAAAGTCGGACCGCAACTCGATGGCATCGGCAACCGTGGGCTTGACCGCGTCCTGGAAGATGTTTTGGCTCCGAATCGAAATATCGATCTCGCCTTTCGCTCCCGTATCTATTTACTGGAAAGCGGGAAAGTTTATTCGGGCTTGTTTCGTCGTGAAGAGGGAGAATTGACGGTCATCGCCGACACCAAAGGGGAAGAAATTTCTTTCTCAACAAAAGAAATCGCCGCTGAGAAAGTTTCAAACCTGTCGATTATGCCTGAGAACTGGGGGGAACTCATCAAGGATGATGAATTTCAACACCTTCTTGGCTATCTCATGAGCCAGCGGCAGAAGTAGACAGTTCGCGACGTGGGCGCTATTCTGTCATAGAGACTTCCCCGGACGCATTTCATGAGTCCGAAAATATAGACACAAACTGAAACCTGCTTCATGTCACGGACGTTTGAAGAACTCGCTCCACAAAATTTCTCTTTCAACAGTCCGCTTGGCTGGTGTCCGGCATGCGAAGGGTTGGGAACCGAAATTGGCACGGACCAGTCCGCAATTGTTGCCAATCCGAATCTGACTCTCGATCAGGGAGCCGTCTCCGCCTGGCCGAATCCGCAAGAGAATCCCGGATTTGCTGCCGTTCTCGAAGCGGTCACTGACCAACTTGGAATTCCTCGTGACCAACCCTGGTATCAGCTCAGTCCACGCTTTCAACGGGTGATCCTGCACGGGACCGATGAGAGATGGTTTTCCGTTTCGCTACCCGGTTCGGTGCAACCGATGACCGTTCAGTACAAGGGGCTGTATCCTGCCATTGAAGAAGCCTCGCGCGTTTCGTATCCGTATCGGGCGAAGTTTCAGGATCTTGTGGGGGAGAAACCTTGCTCGGTTTGTAATGGTGACCGTATCCGAGATGATGCAGCCGCTGTCCGCTTGAACGACAAAACGCTTCCAGAGTTGTGCAAACTTCCACTCGAAGAGCTGTTGCCATTTTTGCAATCGCTCAAGCTCGATATGAGCGAGAAAAAAATTGCTGGCGACTTACTGAATGAAGCGTCCCATCGCCTCTCGTTTCTCGTTGATGTCGGCCTGCATTACCTGACGCTCGATCGCAGTATGCCGACGCTCTCTGGCGGAGAGTCGCAACGAATCCGACTCGCAGGTCAAATTGGTCGCGCATTGACAGGAGTTCTTTACGTGCTGGATGAGCCGACCATCGGGCTGCATCCGCGTGATAACGGTCGACTTATCGAGGCCCTCAACAAGTTGAAAGAACTTGGGAATACGTTGGTACTTGTCGAGCATGATCGAGAAGTAATTGAAGCAGCTGACCGGCTTTATGATTTCGGGCCCGGGTCTGGTCGATACGGCGGGAACGTCGTCGCTGAGGGAACTCCGAAACAGATCAGCCGGCAAACCAAAGCATCCTTAACAGGCGCCTATCTTGCTGGCACAATGGGGATTCCGGTTCCGATTCGGCGCCGCATGCAAGTTATCGACGAAAAGAATGAACCTGTTATCGAACTTGAAAAACTTCAGGAAGTTTACGGCAATCCACCGGGGGAAAGCTGGCTGGAGATTCTGGGTTGCCAGCAAAACAACTTGCGAAATGTCGACTTGCGAATTCCACTCGGGACGATGACCTGTGTGACGGGGCTTTCCGGGTCGGGCAAAAGCTCATTGATTCAGGATACGCTCGCTCGCGGAGTTGCACGGCATTTGAAACTGAAAGGTCCAACCCCGGGACCGTTTCGGGAGATGAACGGAGCTGAGCAAATCAGCCGTGTGATCGCTGTTGATCAAAACCCGATCGGAGCAACTCCGGCCTCGAACCCAGCGACGTATACGGGAGTCTTCGAACCGATTCGCCAGCTCTATTCGAAAATTCCGGACTCAAAGATTCGTGGTTACAAGCCGGGGCGATTCAGCTTCAACCGGGCTGGCGGACGCTGCGATGACTGTGAAGGGATGGGGCAGAAGAAAATTGAAATGCACTTTCTTCCAGATGTTTGGGTGGAGTGTGATACCTGTCGTGGAAAACGTTTTAATCAGGAAACTTTGGCGGTCAGATACAAGAACCATTCCATTGCCGATGTTCTGGAAATGAGTATCGGGCAGGCACTGGAATTGTTCCAGAACATTCCGAAGATTCGAACTCCTTTGGCAACGCTCGATGCCATCGGGCTGGACTATTTAACTCTTGGGCAATCTGCGACCACGCTCAGTGGTGGTGAAGCGCAGCGAGTCAAACTCGCTGCCGAACTGGCAAAACCGAACAGCGGTCGAACGTTGTATCTGCTCGATGAACCAACCACCGGTCTGCATTTTGATGACATTGCCAAGCTGTTGAAAGTTTTGAACAGCCTGGTCGAACATGGCAACACGGTGGTCATCATTGAGCACAATTTGGACGTTATTAAAACCGCAGACTGGATTGTTGATATCGGTCCTGAGGCTGGTATCGGCGGCGGGTGGATTGTCGCAGCGGGAACCCCGGAAGATGTGGTTGCTCAAAGTGATCATTATCTTTCCAACGGAACTACTAAGAAAAAAACGAAGCGGAAGAAGAAATCTGTTGCTCCACTGGCGACCGACCAGCCAGCATTTCGAAGTTGGACCGGCGAGCTTCTAAAGCCTGTTTTGAAACACGATCAACGTGGTGAGGTCGATGTTTTTGATGCGAAGGAAGCAGCTCGCAAGAAAGAGGGTGATCTCGACATCTCTAAAGTCGGCAAAGACATCGCTGCCCCTTGGGAGCAGGATGGTCGCCGCTGGCATACGGTTGACCGCATCGCCCGCAACGGTAAACCGATTCGCTGGGAAGGTGACGCGTTGCTTCTGGTTACCGACACTCTGGCCGAGATCGATGGACTTCAGGAAGCTGCTTGGAACGATCAGGCAAGTGTCGAAATTACAGCCCAGAAAAAAGTTGGAACCGGCTGGTTCTTTCATGGATTAACGGGTGATGAATGGTTGTTGAGATTTTACTTCCGCGTGCCGAAAGGGACGTTCGAAGAAGCGGACGTGCAGGCCCGCATCCCTCTCAAGCCGGTCAATGATCTCGATGAAATTCAGGTCTACAATCGCAGCGAGCGAGTCCGTGTCAACGAGAAGAAAGGTCCATTCCAGGAAGTTGTCTTCGATGTTCACTGGCTCGAAGAAATAGACACCCCGGAGTTTCGTCAGTTTCTGAAAGAGGCTGCCGCAGCGTACTTGAAGCAGGTCGAAACGGTCGAGAAGAAAGATCCCAGTGAGTTAATGCCGTGGAAAGTCCTTGGTAAGAAATGGCATCTCACTCGCAAAGGTTTTCCTTCGAATAAACGAGTAGCCTGGAAATTGGAGACGCTTGAAAAACTGTTCGATATTCTGGACGACACATTCAGCGGGCTCACCCCGGACCATTCCAATAAAACAGATGTCCAATACAAAGACCCAAATACCAACGATGTCGTCGCCAAGCTGCAAACCAAACGTCGCGACGGCATCTATCTGAGCCTCTACTCCGAACCGGGAACCTTCGCTCTCGGTCAGGTTTCCTCACTCGGGAAAGATCGACAAATCACAGCAGCCGGAAGCAAAGAAGCGATCCAAATTCAGTTGACTGCCCAGTCCCATGTCAAATCCGCCGCTCTGAAGAAGTTCCTGAACGAGTTTGTGGCAACTGTTTGTGGTGAGTAACGGTCTCCCCCCGGTGGTGACTCACTCGGGGTTATCTCGACACTGAAGACCAATGTTGGAGCTGCGTGAGTCGTACTGATGAACCTCTCTTTAATTGATCAATCCCTCCTATTGGCAGCGTATTATCGCGGGAACGATTTACAGCAGGACAACTGGACTTCCTGCTGTGATCAGGTCGTGCAGCTGTCACTTTTTTATTCAGGTGATTTGACTGCGGAGGAGTGTCAAAGCAGATTTTCGCAAGGAAATGTTAGCGGTCTCTATCAAGATGATGGAGAGCTCATCTCGCAAGTCGAAACGCGATACCAACAGTTGATTGAGGTTCTTCGAAGTTACCCACATCTCATCGAAGGTGGTGGTGATTTTGACAGCCCTGCTGATCCGACTTTCACAGCTTGCCGTCTCACCGAAAAAGGGCTTGAGTTGATTCCTGAGATCCTCAATCGCTTTCCACAGAAGCCAGATTTTCCCAATTGGCCTGACAAACGGATATGAGATCTCTTCACGGTGAACTTTTCACGGTGATGTCTTTGTTCTCCGGACGCAACATGAATCTACCCGCGAACAATTGCGGGGAAGCAGAAAGACTAGAGCATCTTTCGAATTGGTTTGCAGGTTCTGCCTCGTGGCGAACAGCATTTTTCCTAAAGAAATGCGTTTTTCACGGGCAAGCGGTAGAGCAAACTGCTCTAAATGGAAAGATGACATTAATTTGGGGGCTGAAGAAGATCAAAAAAAGACTCAGCTACGATACCACGTTGACGAAACTCATCATTGGCGAGCAGGTGAGAGAAATCATGTGTGAAGGTAATGTTAATGAATCAAAAAATTGCAAAAACGCAATGCGCACGGCTTGTACTTGAAGGTTCTCGTTTAGAAAATCGGTAAAGGCAGTTGCAGGCACTCGAACGGGCCCCTCCTTTCGACACGTGCTTCTGTGGAAAAGTCGCTCAATATGTGAACGTGATCTCACTGTATCACTTTCTAGCTGTCTGATCGTTTCGAATTGTCCCACTTTAAAGGAGCTACTGATGAGCCGTGCTGAGTTTGGATTAGGTTGCTGCAAAATGTTTTTTGCTGCAGCTGTTGTGATGGTCGTCGGATTGAATCCGACATTCGCTCAGGAGGGGAAACCCAACATCTTATTTATCGTCTCTGACGACACCGGATTTGGAGACCTTGGTCCCTATGGTGGTGGTGAAGGGCGCGGCATGCCGACGCCAAACATCGACCGCATGGCTGCAGAAGGGATGACTTTCTTCTCATTCTACGCTCAACCAAGTTGTACCCCAGGTCGCGCTGCGATGCAGACTGGTCGGATTCCAAATCGTAGCGGGATGACAACGGTTGCTTTCCAAGGCCAAGGTGGAGGTTTGCCTCAAGCCGAGTGGACGCTCGGTTCCGTTTTGAAGACAGCCGGCTACAAAACATACTTCACCGGGAAGTGGCATCTGGGAGAAGCTGACTACGCGCTTCCGAACGCGCAAGGCTACGACGTCATGAAGCATTGCTTCCTCTACCACTGCAATGCTTACACATATGGAGACCCGACCTGGTTCCCCGACATGGATCCCAAGTTGAGAGAGATGTTCGACAAGGTGACCAAAGGTTCTTTGTCAGGCAACGCGGGCGAACCAGCGAAGGAAGACTGGAAAGTCAACGGACAGTATGTCGACACGCCTGACAAAGGGGTGGTCGGTATTCCTTTTATGGACCAATACGTCGAGAAGTCTGGAATTGAGTTCCTGGAAGATGCTGCAAAGAACCCCGATCAGCCGTTCTTCATCAACATCAATTTCATGAAGGTCCATCAACCGAATCTTCCAGCGCCTGAGTTCAAACACAAGTCGCTGTCGAAATCAAAATATGCAGATTCTGTCGTTGAACTCGACACTCGTATTGGTCGGGTCATGGACAAACTGCGTGAGTTAGGTTTGGACAAGAATACACTCGTCGTCTACACGACTGACAATGGAGCATGGCAGGACGTTTATCCCGATGCTGGATATACACCGTTCCGTGGAACCAAGGGAACTGTCCGCGAAGGGGGCAACCGTGTTCCAGCAATCGCCCTCTGGCCGGGTAAAATCAAGAATGGAGTGAAGAACCATGATATCGTGGGTGGTCTCGATCTGATGGCCACATTCGCTTCAGTCGCTGGCGCTAAGCTTCCGACGAAAGACCGCGCCGGAGAGCCGATCATTTTCGACAGCCAGGACATGACCCCAATCTTAAAGGGGACTGGCAAAGGGACGCGGACGGAGTGGTTCTACTTTACTGAGAATGAACTCACCCCAGGTGCAGCTCGCGTCGGCAATTACAAAGCTGTCTTTAACCTCCGAGGTGACGACGGACAGGCAACTGGTGGTCTCTCTGTTGATTCCAATCTCGGTTGGAAGGGTGCAGAAAAATATGTTGCCACCGTTCCACAAGTCTTCGATCTCTGGCAAGACCCACAAGAACGGTACGACATCTTTATGAATAACTACACTGAACGTACCTGGACGATGGTGTCAATTAGCGCGTCTATCAACAAGCTGATGAAGACCTACGTTGAGTATCCGCCACGTAAGCTGCAAAGCGAAACGTACACAGGTCCAATCACGATCTCTGGGTACGAGCGATTCCAGCACGTGCGTGAACAACTCAAGAAGGAAGGTGTGACGATTCCGCTGCCAACAGGCAACTAGAGCAAACTGCGAGTCAGATTTTTGAAATCCTCTCGCAGTCAGTTGTCTCTCCTGATTTTTTAAGTGGACCGTTCATTGAGAGCGGTCCGCAATAAAAAATTAAACCGATCTGGAAATCTTGCACCCAAGGTTCTTCTCAAACTTTGAGAAACCGAGGGCAGGTTTCAGGATCGGTTTTTTTATGTCATCGACTTAAGAAAAACGGCTCGGAGAGCACGTCATGAAGTGGCAGAAGGATCACTTACTTCTGGGCAGAAACCTCTGTTTTCTCTGACACTTTTTTCCAGAAGTACTCTTCCGGTGGGTCATCAAAATCGACGAGGTGCATCTGCTTTTCGCTGATGCTGAGGATTTTGAAATAGCCCTTCTCTCCGAAGTCTTTGATGATTTTCTGTTTGTTTTTCTCTGGCGTCCCACTCACAATCGTATGGGTAAGCAGATCATCTTCGAGCGTCCATTCCAATTCCAGATGCACTTCGTTTCCATAGAGCAACGACGCCCAAAATCCGAATGTGACATCAATACTGGCTGTGCCGTCGGCGCGATTTTCGATGACGCGATTTGCTTCCGGGGCGTTGAGTGCCCACGTTCCGAGGATCTGCTCCGAAGTGATCTCTCCCAGTTGTTCAGTGGCTCCGATCGCCACATCGCTGTTAACAAGCACACCTTCGGTGGCGTCTGACCGGGTTTCCCCGGAAGCAGGCTCTCGTGCGAGGTATAGATAGGCGGTACCGAGTGTCAAGAACACCATAAGCGGGATACTGAGAAGGCCCAAGAATTTCCGGGAATTCGGTGTCATTGTGGAATCTGCCGCTTGATCGCTCATGGTTTGCTTTTGATGTTGATGCAACATCAAAATTCTGTTCGGGAAAGAGTTATTGGGAGTCAATTTACAATTTTACCGACAGATGCCAGAATTGGGTACGCCGATTTGAATCTCCCTGTCCGTCAACTTTCTTCGACGGGGCAGCCGTAAAATTAACGTAATTCACGAGAGAAAACATGATAAGTGGAATTCAGCGATCAGTTCTCGCACTGCTGGTCTTCTTTTCGTCGAGTCAAATATTGATGGCTCAAGGGGTTATCACTCCCAACGATGGTGACAAAGTCGTCATCCTGGGGAACACCCTCGCAGAGCGGATGCAGTATTTCAATCACTGGGAGACATTGCTTCATCATCGATTCCCCGAGAAGAAACTTGTTGTTCGTAATCTGGGTTGGTCCGCGGATGCGATCGATACTCGTCTTCGGTCACAGGATTTTCAGGATCACGGGCACACACTTGTTGATCACCAACCGAACCTGATTCTGGCGATGTTCGGTTACAACGAATCATTTGCTGGCGAAGCGGGCATTCCTGAGTTTGAAGAAAAGCTTTCAAATTTTGTTGATGAGATCAAAGCACTCAAGTATCCGAGTCAATCTTTCAAGCGTGGTTCTTATGAGCCGCAAATTCAGGATAAAGAAGGTGCACCGAAGCACGACGTTCGAGTTGTGTTGATCTCTCCGATTGCCAGCGAAGATCTCCCAAACCGTGGAATCACCGCCGGAACCGACAACAACAAGAATTTGGAATTGTACACTGCTGCCATGCAGCGTGTCGCAAAAGCCAAAGGGGTTCCGTTCGTCGATCTCTTCTCGCCAACCAGGAAGCTTTACGAAGAGGCAAAAAAACCGCTGACCATGAACGGGATTCATCTCAATTTTAATGGCTACCGGGAACTGGCAAAGATTCTTGATGGCGAACTGTTTGGCGAACCAAAAGCCTCGGACGTCAAACTTGGCCAACTGCGAAAAGAGGTCGCTGAAAAGAATTTGCAGTTCTTCTATGACTACCGTGCGGTGAACGGCTTCTACATCTATGGTGGTCGCAAAGAGCCGTTCGGTGTTGTGAACTTCCCGGCAGAGTTCGAGAAACTCCGTAAGATGATCTCTGTTCGAGATGAACGGATTTGGAAGGTTGCCAGTGGGGAATCGGTTCCGAAAGAAATCGATGATTCAGGAACGGGTGACTTTACTGAGATTCAAACTAACTTCAAAAACGAAGTCTATATCACTCCTCCTGAAGAGGCTCTTGAATCGTTCACTCTTCCTGAAGGTTTTGAGATCAACTTGTGGGCCTCGGAAAAGGATTTCAAAAACCTTGAGAACCCGGTCCAATTTACTTTTGACGGAAAGGGACGTCTGTACGTGACGACAATGCCGTCGTATCCGATGTACCTTCCGGGTGTGCCTGTCGACGACAAGATTTTAATTCTCGAAGACACCAACGGGGACGGAAAAGCGGATTCAGAAAAAGTTTTTGCGAAAGGACTTCATCTTCCGACCGGGATTGAACTCGCCAACGGAGGAGCTTATGTCGCACAACAGCCGAACCTGATGTTCATTAAAGATACCGATGGAGACGATGTTGCTGATGTGTACCAGCATCGGCTTCATGGTTTCGACTCTGCTGATTCTCACCACTCACTGAGTGCCTTTGAATTGGGACCGGGGGGCGAATTGTATTTTCAGGAAGGGACCTTCCACCACACGCAATTCGAAACGCCTCAGGGACCAGAGAGAGTCGCCAATGCCGCAGTGTTCCGCTACGAACCACGTTCAGAAAAGCTGGATGTGTTCGTATCTTATAACTTCGCGAACCCCTGGGGACACTGTTTTGATAAGTGGGGACAGAACTTCGTTGCTGACGCATCTGGTGGAGCAAACTACGTGGGAGCAGCCTTCTCGGGAGATCTCGATCACCCCCGCAAGCATCCTGGGTTGAAGCAGTTTCTCGTGAAGCAATGGCGTCCGACTTGTGGATGCGAAATTGTTTCGAGTCGAAACTTTCCGAAAGAGATGCAGGGCAACTACCTGTTGAACAACTGCATCGGTTTTCAAGGTGTGCTGCAATATCGCTTCGAAGACGATGGATCAGGTTTCGCAGCTGAGCCAGTGGAGCCGCTGTTACGTTCGTCCGATCCCAACTTCCGTCCTGTTGATTTGCAATTCGGTCCCGATGGAGCTCTGTATGTTCTCGACTGGTTCAACCCTTTAGTCGGTCACATGCAGCACAATCTCCGTGATCCAAATCGTGACAAAGTGCACGGTCGCATCTGGCGGATTACTTACAAAGACAACCCGCTCGTCGAACCGACCAAGACCGCACTTCAATCGACTGAAGAGCTTCTGACCACATTGAAGACTTATGAGGATCGCACACGCTTCCAGGCCCGTCGTGAACTCGGTTCTCGGAAGAAAAAAGAAGTGATCCCAGCTGTCGACAACGCGATCTCGGAAATCAAAACTGACAGCGAAGCGGATCAGCACCTGTTGCTAGAGTTGCTGTGGGTGAAACAGCATCACGATGCGGTTGACGTCGAACTTCTCGACCGAATCCTGGCCTCCAAAGATGCTCGTGCCCGAGCAGCAGCCGTTCGAGTTCTGTGCTATTGGCGAGATCGTATTGACGAACCACTCGCGAAAATTCAAACAGCCATCCATGATGAGAATGCCCGGGTCCGTCTTGAAGCGGTTCGAGCCCTCAGCTTCTTCGACAGTCAACAGGCTCTCGACATCGCTGTGGAATCTCTGATTTATGATCAGGATGTCTATCTGGAATACGCATTAAAGGAGACTATGGAGACTCTGCAAAACCGGATCGACGCCAACGGAAAAGCTGTTTCACAAAATGATTCGAATTAAAGCAGTTTGCTCTACCGTGTGCCCGTGAAGAACGCATTTCTTTAGTAAAAATGCTGTTCGCCACGTGGCAGAACCTGCAAACCAATTCGAAAGATGCTCTAAAGCAGATTTTGTTTCCGTGTCTGTGAAGCTCGCATTCATGGTTTCATAGACTGCTTATCACGAGGCAGAGCGTGGCTTCTGTTGAGGCTGCAAAATTACAAACGAGTCAGTTTCAGGCCGAAATCGTTCACGATTTCGGCCTGTTTTTCGTAATTCACCCAGCTTGAATCGTGTTGGGAATTGAATCGTCTTGCTGTGAAGCTGGGTCAGTTCTACAATTTCAGAGTATTCACTGGTAAAGAATACCGATATGAATTGTAAGAACGCCTGTAGGACAATATCTCAAACCTCTGCATCTCAAACCTCTGCTCTGTACGTTTGAACAAGTTTGAGTGAGCACTGCCGCGTGGACACAGTAAAATTCAGCCTCTGAAGGCCTTCTATGAAATACCGATCTGAATCTGTTCTTTGGGCAGCGACCTCTGCGCTGTTGACAGCTGCTATTTTTATGGCGACCGTTTCGACAGGTGTCGCCAAAGCACAATCGAGCGATGACGACGAATACTACGAGCTCATGCGAGTTTTCGTCGACACATTTCAGCAGATTGATCGGAACTACGTTAAAGAGGTCGATAAACGCAAATTGATCGATGCCGCCGTTCGCGGGATGCTCTCTGAACTTGATCCGTATTCGAACTACATCGCTCCTGATGATGTCGACAAGTTCACCGAAGCGATCACTCAAAAATTTGGCGGAGTCGGAATTCGCGTCAACTTCGATGACAAATTGCGCGCGCTCGAAATTATCACTCCGCTTCCGGGAAGTCCTGCTTACAAAGCGGGAATTCATTCGGGGGATCGCATTGTTGAGATTGATGGCAAGCCTGTCAAAGAATTCGAACTCGGCAAGGAGATGGAGAAAGCGATTGAGTTGCTGCGAGGTGAGCCTGGTGAAGAAGTTGAGGTTCTTGTTCGTCGAAACGGGACAGATGAAGAAGAAACGATCAAGCTCGTTCGCGACACAATCGAACTCGAAACGGCTCTCGGGTACTCGCACAATCCTGATTCGACTTGGGACTTCATGATCGATGATGAACACAAAATCGGCTTCGCCCGCCTGACACACTTCACTGATCGCAGTGCGGCTGAGCTTCGCGAAGTTCTGAAATCTCTGCGAAAGCAGGACATGAAAGGATTTATCCTCGACTTGCGATTCAATCCAGGTGGGCAACTTCGCGCCGCGATCGATATTTCAGACCTGTTCATCGAGAAAGGTAAAATCGTTTCAGTTGAAGGCCGAAACCGTCGCGATGACAGCTGGGCCGCGAAACGTTTCGGAACTTTCACTGGATTTCCGATGGTGGTTCTCATCAATCGTTACAGTGCCTCAGCGAGTGAAATCGTGAGCGCTTGCCTGCAAGACCATGACCGCGCTGTCGTAATTGGAGAGCGAAGTTGGGGCAAGGGGAGCGTTCAGAACGTGATCGATCTCGAAAACGGACACAGCGCCTTGAAGCTCACAACTGCCAGCTATCAGCGTCCGAGCGGAAAGAACATTCATCGTTTCCCGAACGCCAAGGAGAGCGACGTTTGGGGGGTGTCTCCAAATGAGGGCTTTGAAGAAAAGTTTTCGAATAAACAAATGCGAGAGTTTCAAATTGACCGGGGAAAACGGGACAATCATTTCCTCGATTCGTCGTACGAAAGTGATTTTGAAGATACTCAACTGCAGCGCGCCCTGGATTACCTGATTGGCGAATTGACCGGAGAATCCAAGAAGGAAGAAGCTCCCGAGGAGGAGAAAAAAGAGGAGAAACCAGCTCCGAAAGCAGACGAAAAAGAAGCAGCGATGAACGTTCCATTTCTTCTTGTCCCGCAAAAAAGCAACATCGGTTGATGCGGAGTGTTCGTCAAATCGCTGGAACTCGTTTCAGCGATTCAATTCACGGAGGCAATGCCTTTGCCTCATTTTATTCATTTGGACTCTTCGCTTTCGTCACGTTATGAACCAGCCTGAAGTTCTTCTGGCGATTGAATCGTCCTGCGATGAGACTGCCGCAGCTGTCATTGATTGTGATCTCAACGTTCTGAGTAGCGTGATCGCTACTCAGGATGAGTTGCATCAACGTTTCGGGGGAGTGGTTCCGGAAATTGCCTCGCGCGCACATCTTTCCAATATTCTCCCGGTTATCGATGAAGCACTTCGGAAAAGTGAGCGGAAACTCGAAGATCTCTCCGCCATCGCAGTGATGACCCAACCCGGTTTGGTCGGCTCTTTACTTGTCGGCCTGACAGCTGCCAAAACACTCGCGCTGGTTTTGAACAAGCCACTCGTGGCGGTCAACCATATCCACGCCCATCTTTACGCCTGCCAAATGATCGCAGAGGAGGAGATCTTCCCGGCGGTTGGTTTAGTCGTTAGTGGAGGGCACACGAACCTTTATGATTGCCGTTCGACTACCGAATACGAGTTAGTCGGCTCAACGATCGACGATGCAGCTGGCGAAGCCTTCGACAAAGCGGCTGCCATGTTGGGGCTCCCATATCCCGGAGGTCCACACATCGCACGTGTCGCACAGCAGGGTAACCCAAAAGCGTTCCGGTTTCCCCGCACGTTCATTAAGGATGAGCGACTCGCCTTCAGTTTCAGCGGAATCAAAACTTCGATGCGGTACACCGCATTGGGGCAACCTGGCGCTCGAGAAGAGCCTCTTCCACTTACGGAACAGCGCATCGCGGACTTAAGTGCCAGCTATCAGGAAGCCATCGTCGATGTCCTGATTGCGAAGTGCCATCAGGCAGCCAAGAAGTTTGGGCGGAAGTCACTTTGCGTTGGCGGAGGTGTGGCAGCAAATCAGCGATTCCGTGAACGCTTGGACGAACTTCAAGAACGAGAAGGTATCCGAGTCACGATCGCCCCGATGTCGCTCTGTACTGACAACGCTGCCATGGGAGCCATTGCCTGGGAGTTGCTGAAGCAGGGTGATATCGCCGATCTCGACGTCGATGTCACTCCCGGTTTAGTCCGTCATCGTTCGTGAAGTTCACTTTCGTGACGTCATAGATTGCTCGTTTCGAAGCTGAACTCGAACATCCTATCAAGCGAACTACTCTTAAGCGCGGTTCTGGATGATGGCGAGCGATGCGTCTGCTTGCATGCGAGCTTCTCGAGCATCGAAGATGATTTGCGAGAGCCGCTCGGGATAAGAGATTGCGGTCAACGTCATGAGGGTGGTTCCCTTGGCGTTTTGAAGATTCAAATCTCCAGTTCGGTGGAATTTGTAACCACCACTGGATGTGATTTCGATCTCTTCAAAATCTGTCAGGGCAATTTGTTGGCTCAGAGCATTGCCGATGATGCTGCGTTGCTGGATCGAGCGGTTCGTCAGGACGTAATAGCTTCCGAAAAGTTTGGTGAGAATGTACGCCAGCAATCCTAATGGAAGCAGTAACGCACCCACGAGTATCGAAATCACTAAGCGGAGTGGCAGAAACGGAACACCAGCAACTCCGTCCATGATCGAACCAATGAGGCCACCAAGTGCACTTCCAGCGACGGAAGGGTAAATGGCTTCAATGTCTGCTTCACGGTTTGCAGAAACTCCTGCAATCGGTTGGACTGTCGCGGTTGCCATAAAATGACCTGAACTCGGTGCTATCAGTAGATTTAAGAGAATTTAGATTGCGGGAATCCTACCAAAGCGGTGTTTTGGATTCCAGCTATTCATACCGTGTTGCCAGAGCTGGGAACAATTTTGTCGTGGACTACGAACACTTCAAGGGGCCGGAGAAATGAAAAATCCCTGTAAATCAGGAATTTTTGACGCTTCGAAACTCTTCAAGGGGGTATTCGTTGATGGGAATCCCCAAGCTGCGGATCTCTTGCAGCCGTTTCCAGCCGCGTGTGACCAGTTCTTCCCGAGCTTGAACGTCGGAAGGATCGAGTTCTGTTTTTGAGAATGCACCTTCAACCTGAACGGGTGTAAACTTAGGAGCTACGATGAATTGAGCAAGCGTCGGATTGCATTCCAGATGTCGTTCGGGAGCAGAGAGCAATTGTCGAGCGTCGATTTCGCCAATGACGAACCGGAGGTACAGGTCGCTGCGGGTGATATTGGGAACTTCCTTCCCACAAACTTCACAAAGATAACCCTGATCACATTTTGCCATGTGGCAATCTCCCTTCAGGAGTCTAGAATCAGATTCGGATTCAGTGTTTCGCAGAGAGGCGAGCGATTCGGCATAAACGCCCCGTACTTGGGATCATTGTCGCGTCTGACTCGTCCGAGACAATGGTCCCGGGCGACAATTTGCTGGGAATCATTCTTTGTTGTTCACCTTCTGAATGATAAGTGTAGCAAGTTGCCTTCGTTGAGCCTCCTTTCGTCGTCAACGTCTCGATAGTACTTCATATAGTTATTTGTTATGTCACTCCCTCGCTTCGGCGTACAGAATCCTGTTCTCGTCAACATGATGATGCTCGTCACTCTTGTTGCCGGGGCTGGCTTTGCTTTGACGTTGATCCGTGAGATGTTCCCGGAAAGTCGACCGAATCAGATCGCGATTGCTGCGTTCTACCCAGCGACGCAACCGGCTGAGCTTGAACGTGCGGTGACAATCAAAATTGAAGAGGCGGTCCGGGATGTGGATGGTGTCGAGAAAGTGAACTCGACGGTTTCCGAAGGAGTATCGAACACCACGCTCACGCTCTTTAACTACGTCAAGAACGTTGACGTGGTCATGCAGGAAGTGAAGAACGAAGTCGATTCGTTGCAGGATCTTCCGGATGATCTGGAGAAGATCACTGTCACGAAAATTGAGCCGACCTTGCCGGTGATCATGGTCTCCGTTTATGGAGACGGCGATGAGCGCGCACTCAAACGAGCAGCCAGAGAAATCAAGGATGATCTTCTCGAACTTCCGGGTGTGAGCGATGTTCAACTCGCGGGCGTGCGCGATGATGAAATTAGCGTCGATGTCGATCCCGAAAAGCTGCTCGAGTATGACCTGACTTTCGAAGAAATCGCTCAGGCGATTCGACAGACCAACCTGGATATTTCAGGCGGCAACCTGAAAGGAGACCGTTCTCAAGTCGCGGTCCGGACTTTGGGGGAAGAACGTGAAGGTCAAGACCTGGAAGACCTGGAAGTTCGGGCATTGCCTGACGGACGCGTCATTCGACTGACTGATGTTGCCACAATCCGGGATGACTTTGTTGACAGCGATGTCGCCAGCTTCTGGGCGGGGAAGCGGTCGGCCACGCTTACTGTTCAGAAAACGGCCAGTCAGGATGCGATCCAGATTTCTTCGCTCGTTAAAGCGTATGTTGCAGGGAAACAGGGGAAGCCATTCTCGCTGAAGAAGGAACAGCCTCAAGGATTTCTGGATAGTCTGTTTCCCGATTTTTCAGAAGCGATCATTACAATTTCCGGGAAACCGAACCCGTATAAAATCTACGCAGAGAGTCGCAAGAATCCATTTCAGCATCATTTTCAAGTAGAAACTCATAACGATCTGGCCCGTTTTGTTGAAGGGCGACTCGACTTGATGCTACGCAACGGCAGGTCGGGGCTCATCCTTGTTTTGATCAGTCTCGTTCTGTTTTTGAATTGGCGCGTGGCCTTGTGGACTGCGATTGGACTCCCGATTTCTTTTCTCGGGACCTTCATTGTGATGGCGCTGCTGGGAGTTTCATTCAATTTGCTGTCGATGTTCGGCCTGATCATCGTGCTGGGAATTATTGTTGATGATGCCATCGTCATTGGTGAGAACATATATCGCCGTGTTGAAGAAGGGATGCCTGCGCGAGAGGCAGCCATTCTGGGAGCGGAGGAAGTTCAATGGCCTGTGACCACCGCTGTCTTTACAACCATTGCAGCCTTCCTTCCGTTGATGTTTATTCGCGGGCAAATCGGAGATTTCTTTCGCGAACTTCCGTTGGTAGTGATCGCTGCTCTTTTAGTTTCACTGGTCGAAGCGCTGCTGATTCTTCCCGCACACCTGCGACACTTGCCCTCTCAAAAAGAGAAGCGGCAAGAGGTTCGCAAAAGTGCGTTCGGTCGAATTGGCAGATTTTTTGATCGTCTTCAAGTTGGCGTTCTCGATGTTCTCATGGGAATTTATGCGGGGCTTTTGAGAGTCGCTCTACGTTGGCGGTATGTGTCACTGGCGGTTGCGATGTCGCTTTGCCTGGTCTCACTGGGACTCTTTGTGGGAATGGTTCCAAAAGCTCCGAGCGGTGACGCAACCGGCTCACAAGATCAACCACCTGAATACCAAGTCTCCATCGGAAATCTGGTCAAATGGGAATTCATCCAGAAAATGGATTCCGAATCGATGTACGCTCAAATCGAAATGCCGGTCGGTACGAACATTGAAGCGGTTGAAGAAAAACTGAGAGTCATTGGAGAAGTTGCTGCCGAGATTGTTGAAGTTGAAGGGATTCAGATGGACGTCGGCGTCATGATGGACGTTGGTGGTGCAGGCGGAATGGGCATGGAAGTGGCGTCGCATGTCGGGCAGATTTGGATCGAGTTGATGGCATCCGATGAACGTGAACGGAAAGGGCTGCGGTCCAGTCAGGAAGTCCTCGCTCAACTTCGGCAAGTCTCCGAAAATTTCACCGGTGTGAACTCGGTGAAATGGCAAGTCATGAACGGTGGCCCCGGCGGGAAAGATATCGAAATTCGCATTTCTGGCGGAGAGCTCGAAGAACTGGAACAGGTTGTCCACGAATTTCAGGATCACCTGGCCACATATGCCGGGGTTGTCGACCTCTCTGACGACTTCGATCAAGGAAAGCGGGAGTTGCAAATTCAGCTTCTCGAATCCGCACGTCCTACGGGAATCACCAAAGCATCGCTTGGTCAGCATATTCGCGCTGCCACTTATGGAGCCGAAGCTCGGCGGATTACTCGTAACCGTGAAGACGTGAAAATTATGGTGCGGTATCCTGAGAATTATCGTGAAGATGTATTCAATATCGAATCGATGTGGATTCCGACTCCCGTTGGAGCCGACGGGACTCGCGGTTGGGTTCCATTAAAAGAAATTGCCAAAATCGAAGAGACGCGCGGCTTCACACAAATACACAGGTCGCAGCAAAGACGAGCGATCTCCGTTTATGGCGATATCGATGAAGCTGTCACCGCAGCGAGTGATGTCATCTCAAAAGTCAAAGAAGACTTCGTTCCGAAAATTCTCGACAAGTATCCCGGAGTGAAAATTGAATTCCTGGGGAGTACCGAAGAGCAGGGGAAATCGTTCAGCAGCCTCAAGATGGCATTACCAGTTGCGGGGCTACTGATTTACATGATGCTGGCAGCTCTGTTTAAGTCGTACTTTCAACCGATTGTGGTGATGTCTGCAATTCCGTTTGGATTTCAGGGAGCGATCATCGGTCACTGGATTACGAACAATCCCATGACCATTCTCAGCATGATTGGCTTGATCGCACTGACTGGAATTGTCGTGAATGATTCTCTGGTGTTGGTGGACTTCATCAATCGACGTATTCGCGCAGGGATGAACGAATTTGAAGCGAGTGTTCAGGGAGCCACGCTCCGGTTGCGTCCGATTTTATTAACGACGGTGACGACGTCAGCCGGGCTCACTCCACTGATGTTTGAGCGCAGTTTTCAGGCAAAGTTCCTGATCCCCATGGCTGTAACGTTGACCTTCGGTCTGGTCTTCGCCACTGTGCTCACGCTGTTGATCGTCCCGGTACTCAATATGATTTTTTTCGACGTTCGGAATTTCCTCGGTTGGCTGTTCGGCAAGGACTTGAGTACCTTGGCGGAAACAGAATTGGTGACAGAAGCAGAGCCAAAAACAGAACGAGTGACGGGGACGCAGATTTCCCCTCAACCAGAGATTCTTTGAAATGGATGCGGAAGAGGAATTAATAATCATTTTCGTCTACGGGACTCTCAAGCGAGGCGATTGTCGACACCATGTGATTTCTCGATTCCATTTCCTTGGAGAAGCTGTGACCCAGCCCCTCTACCGACTCTTTCATCTGGGATCTTATCCCGGGCTCGTCGAAGTCGCCGAGAATGGAAGTGAAGTCCAGGGGGAGCTCTATGCGATTGATCCGGAGCGAATCAAAGAGGTCGATGAAATTGAGGGAGTTGAGGCCGGTTTGTATCAGCGAGTTCCTGTGCAGTTGCAATCACCTTGGCGAATCATCGGAGCTGAAACGTATCTTTACCTTGGGGATGTTTCTGACGCAGAAGACCTCGGGACGCACTGGAAAGTGGAAGAGACATGATCTTCAGCGGCGCTGAGAACCGTTCAGCTTTGTTTGAATTGCATAAAGAAGAGTGCAATCAGGTGATTCGGAAGTTGATTTCAACACCAGCGAAGTCGATGGATGTCGAGCTTGGTGGAACGGGCTTCAGCGGAGCGATCATCTTCCGAGTCGCACTCGATGACGATCTTTATGCCTTACGTCGCTGGCCCAGTCCAACTTTGCCTCAGCAGCGAATTCTTGAGCTGCATCGTTATCTGCAGCATCTCAAAAATCACAATCTTCCGGTCGCCGTACCTGTCTCGATCTCGGTTCCAGGTCAGCAATTCAATCGGTCACTCGTCAAATTCAATGGTCATTTTTGGCAGCTTGAACCTTGGTTGCCGGGGGAACCGAAACATGGTGACGAAGTTTCCAATGTCGAGCTTCGTGACGCCATGCAGACACTTGCCCGGTTGCATTTCGCATCCAGCGAGTACGTCGTAAGTTCATCTCGGCAGAATTGGTTCTCTGTCAAAACAGCGATCCCTCCCACGGTTCACGAGCGGATCTCGCTGATTGAGTCCTGGAATTTTGAGAAGCTTCAACGGTGCGAACGAGCGATCGAAACAGCACCGTCTGAAATTCGGAATGTCTGTCACTCGGTTCTCAGCCACTTCGTTCAGCATGCAACCCCGTTGCGAGATTCGCTGAGTCAAAAATCCCATCAAGCTGTGCCCCTTTTCCCTTGCTGGCGTGATCTCTGGTCAGAGCATGTTCTCTTCACGAATGGGAAAGTGACCGGGTTGATTGATCCAAACGCAACTCGCTGTGATCACGTTGCAACGGACTTATCGCGACTCCTCGGCAGCTATCTGGGAGACGATAAAGAGCGTTGGCAAGTTGCACTTGAGAGCTACCAAGAGGTTCGTCCGCTCACACAGTTGGACCATGAATTGATTCATCTGTTCGACAAAACGTCAGTCCTGTTGAGTGGAATGACATGGATTCATCGTTGGCAAAGCAGTGCAATTTCAGCTGATCAACTCGACAATGTTCTGGACAGGTTGCGACTCATCGAATCTCGCTTGCAGAAGCTGTGAGAGTCCTCTGGTAGCTTGCGATGTTCATGGGAACACCAAGCCTTGAAGAATGCTTAGAGTCAATGCAGGTCAAATCCGAATTGTCTCCAAGTGTGTGGAAGTGGAGCGGTGATCGACATGGCTTCTTTGCGGATGGGATGCACCAACGTTAATCGCCAGGCATGCAGGCCGATGGCTGCTGGGTCGCCGAGCGTCGACTTTGCTCCATACTTTTCATCGCCGATGACAGGACAACCACGACTGGCAAACTGGATGCGAATTTGGTGCATCCGACCAGTATCGAGATCAATTTCAACAAGCGCTCTTCCCTGATGCTCCGCCAAGACGCGATAACGCAGCCGCGCTTCTTTTGCACCGGTGGTATTTTGCTTGCGAATTTCAACGCGTGATTGATCGGGAATTCGATAAATCCAGTCTTCGAGAGTCCCTGCTGGCTGACTCGGAACGTGCTCGAGGATCGCACGATACGTTTTGGTGACCTGCCGTTTGGCGAACTGATCAGAGACGCGGGCTGCACTTTTCGAATTCCGGGTGAAGATGGATACACCAGATACGGGGCGGTCGAGACGATGCGGAATTCCGAGGTAAACTTTGCCTGGCTTATTGTACTTTTTCCGCAAGTAGTCTTTGACCTGCTCAGCCAGACTTTGCATCCCCGCAGGCGCCCCCTGTGAGATGACTCCGCTCGGTTTATTCACCGCGATCACGGGGCCATCTTCACAAATGACGTTCAGTTTTGGGTTGGGTTGGATGATCGACACAACGAATTCCGCGAATCTTACACGCCAGGAGCATTTTCAATGCTGGCCGTGCCTGTGAAGCTCACTTTCATGACTTCACAGGCTGCTCGCCACGAGGCAGAGCGCGTGCATCATTTTCAAAGTGACTTTAGTTTTCGTCGTCATAAGTCATTAAAGCGAAGCAGTCGTGAGGAGCAAGGACTTCTCTCCCATTGAGAAAGCTGAGTTCGAGAGCAAACGCACAACTGACCACCTCGGCACCAGATTGCTCGATCAACTTCACGCAGGCGTTCATCGTTCCGCCGGTTGCCAGTAAATCGTCAACTAAAAGAACTTTGTCACCTTTCGAGAAGGCATCAGTGTGAATCTCAAGAGTGTCTGTTCCGTACTCTAGTTCGTAATGGAATGAATTTGTGTCGAAAGGCAATTTGCCCGGCTTACGAACCGGAATAAACGCAGCATTCAGTTCCAGTGCCAGCGGAGCTGCGAAGATGAATCCTCGCGCTTCGGCGGCAGCGATCGCATCGATTTTTTGTCCACGATAATGATCGGCCAGTTGCTTGATGGATTCTCGAAAGGCATCGGGGCACGAGAGCAGGGGGGTGATATCTCGAAACATAATCCCCGGCTTCGGAAAGTCCGGGATGTTGCGAATTTTTTCTTTCAAGTCCATGAGAATGTCTTATTGAGTGAGAGTGAAAATGTCTGTCGCGGGTGATCTTACACGAATTAAAATAAATGTTTAGAGCATCATTCGAATTGATGTTCAGGTTCTGCCTCGTGGCTGCTGCAACTGAGTGAAACATACATCGCTTTTGAGTCTCTCGTTTTACTTTGTATCGGGAATTGGCAGATCTTCTTTTCCGATCAGCTGAACTCCGGTGGTTTTGAAATATTTGAGTTCCGCCTGATCCACGAGCTCAACCGCATCAGGGTCCGAATCGTAGAGTTTTTTGATGCTAAACCAAATCGCGATGGCTCGCTCGACCTGGCCTTCTTCAATAAAAGTATCTGCCCGCTCTAAGGCCGACCTTACGTAATCGAGGCGGTCTGGGGGCATCTCATTTGTGATCTCGGAGATCATTTGAATCAGTAACGCTGACAGATTCTGGTCTTCTTCAGAGCTTCCGAGAAGTTCGTAAAACGCCATTAGCTTTGATCGTGCTTCCGCCAGTCGTCCTTGCCGACGTAATTCCATCGCTTGCAGGATGATTGCTTCCGCTTCTGATTTGGGGGCAGGTTGCTGTTTCGTGGCCTTGCCAAACAATGTTTTTCGCAACTCGTAGATTTCGATCTGTTCCAGGTAGGGAGTGACTTCCGGCTCCCATCGCTCTCGGTCGGCTTCAATCAACGGAAGAAAATAATCTTTCTTGGCAGCTTCCCAAGCCAGACCTGCCGGGCGATCCATGAGATCTTCGCCACGCTGAAAGAGTTGTTCCTGAGAAGGCGTGTTGATACGGAATAAGACATAGACAAGCCCGCAGGTCAGTAACAAGACCCCTACCAGAATCCAGGTGTTGTCAAGCAGTCGATGCAGTTTTGAATCAGGCTTCTCTGCATCCATCTGAGCGCGGAACAAATCGCGTACGAGTGTCCCGCCAACTTCGTCGCTGAGACTTGCTCCGGGGGCAACATCTGCCATCGTCTCAGCTGTTCCAACCAACTCCGAATATTCGGATTCCTGCTGCTCTTTCAGATCGACCTTCTTTGGGATTTCCTTCAGACGCAAGCTGAGCACGTAGGCATCGGGGTAACGGTCTTCCTGTTTTTTCGACAGGCACTGGCAAACAACTTCATCCAGCCAAAACGGTACTTCGGGGACCAAACGTTTGACGCTGTCAAACTGGGAGAAACGGTGCTTCTGAATAATATCGAGTGCCGTTTTCCCGGTGAATGGAGGTCGACCGGTGAGCATGACGTACATCACTGCTCCCAGAGAATACAGATCACTCTGCTTCGTGGCCCGCTTGCCTTGTGCCTGTTCGGGGGACATATATTCAGCTGTCCCCAGAATCCCTCCGGTGACTGTTAGTTTTCCGGATGCAAAGACCTGAGCGACCCCAAAGTCCGTCAGCTTGATGGTCCCATCCTTCCCGATTAACAAGTTCGACGGTTTTAAATCTCGATGAATAATCCCGGCGTTGTGAGCTGCTTTGAGTGCCGAGCAAACCTGTACGGCATAATCAATCACCTCGCGCCAGGGAAGTCGTCCTTCCCTTTCCAGTCGGTCAGCAAGTGTTTCACCATCAACGAATTCCATGGTGTAGAAGTACGAACCGAGGTCTTCACCATTCTCGTACAACTCGACAATGTGTGGATTTGTCAGCTGCTTCATCGCTGCAATTTCGCGATCAAAACGAGCGACGAAGCCTGCTTCGCGAGCCATCGACGCTGGCAGCAGTTTCACAGCTGCGAATTCGTCGGTTTCTCGATGCCGTCCGAGATAGACGGTTCCCATCCCTCCGGAACCAAGTTTCCGTTCTATGAAATAGGGACCGATTGTCGCAGGTAATTCGCGATCGGCTTCAGTCTCGAGATGAAAATCTGATTCGGAAGTGCTCACAATTGTCTACAATTCGTCAGACATGATTCATTCACTCTAACAAAATCGGAACGTACGACGGACCGCCCAGCAAATGGCGACGATTCCTAAATTTTGTTAGCGGTTCTGGGAACTGGTCCGGAACCCTGAAATTCGCCTCTCAAAGACTGAGGAAATTCCTATTTCCAGAAGTTTTCGGAGAGGTACTTCATATCCCGCAAGATCAGTCTAAGGAGCAACGATGCAGACAGCAATTCTATTAGTGGCACACGGGTCAAGACGTGACGAAGCAAACGATGACCTTCTGAAGCTTGCTGAAATGTTCACAAAAGCCACGACCGACGAAATTGTCGAAGTTGGATTTCTGGAAATTGCCCACCCTTCAATCCCTGAAGGGCTTCAAACATGTGCTGAGCGTGGGGCTGAGTCGATATCGATTCTGCCGTTTTTCCTCTCTCCGGGAGATCACGTGACCCGCGATCTTGCAAACTTTCGAGACCGATTCTTAGCCCAGTCTCCCCAGATTGCGTGCCACGTTTGCCCACCGATTGGACTTCATTCCAAGCTGGTCGAATTGATGCTACTGCGGTTGGGCGAAGGCCGACAACTTGCCACTGAAGTTGCCGGCGAGACAGGGTGAACAACGGACGAGATCGAATCGCCTATTCCGGCAATAAGGGTTTGGGATTCTCAATCCAGGCGGCTTCTCGTTGTCCGGCTCCGGGATGATCGGTATCGCCAAGATCTTTTCTGGCTTCTTCTGCATAGCCAGTCAGACGTTTGACCACTTCTGGGTGATCCGCAGCGACGTTTGTTTCCTCGGAAATATCTTCATTGAGTTGATACAGTTCGGCTGCTTGCTCTTTCGTCGTGCGGGAATTGATTTTGCGTTTCGTGTTTGGCAAGTAAAGTTTCCAGGCACCTGACCTCACTGCCTGGAGCTGATCTCCGAAGTAGTAGAAGAACGCTTTGTGTGGAGACTTGGCGGTTTTCGGTTCGGATAAAATCGGCCAGATGTCTCTACCGTCGATGATTCGGTCGTCGGGAATCTTTGCGCCAGCAAGCTTGGCGAACGTTGGATATAGATCCATTGTGGAACATAACGTATCTGTCGTGGCATGGGGGACTTTGCCAGGCCAGCGAATGATGCAGGGAACTCGCATTGCCCCTTCACTGACATCGTATCCCCAACCTTTCAGCGGAGCGTTGCTTCCTTGCGGCGGATTTCTGCGGGGTGCTCCATTGTCCGAAGTCCAGATGACAAGAGTTTTTTCGTCGAGATCAAGACGCTTGAGCGTTTTCAGGATTTCTCCTGTCGACCAATCCAATTCTTCAACCGAATCACCATAGGTTCCGTTTTTACTTTTTCCCAAGAACGCTTCACTGGCAAATGGGCTGCGGGTACTTCCCGGCATTGCATGAGGTAGGTAAAGAAAGAACGGCTTCTTCTCATTCTCTTCGATAAAGCTGACTGCCCGCTCGGTGTAACGCTTTGTGAGCAAGGCGCGATCGACGCCAGATTCAACGACTTTCTCGTTTTCCATCAGCGGAAGCGGTGGCCATGGTTTCCCTTCACGAGGTGTCATGTCGTCGCTGTACGGAATTCCGAAGTAAGAATCGAAACCCTGGCGGGTCGGCAGCAGTTCTGGTTGATCGCCCAAGTGCCACTTACCGATGATCGTTGTCGCGTATCCGGCAGATTTCAAGACTTCGGCCATCGTTACTTCTTGTGGATGCAATCCTTTCGGCGAGACCGGTTGGAGAACTAAACCACCACTGTCCGATTTTTGCATGTTCACGCGTCGCGGATAACAGCCGGACATCACGCTCGCACGTGACGGAGTACAAACTCCACTCGAGACGTAAAAGCCGGTCAGCTTGAGCCCTTCCTCAGCCATCTTGTCGAGATGTGGAGTTCGATGGAGTTGCGAACCGTAGCAGCCGACATCTCCGTACCCCAAGTTATCGCACAGGATGAAAATGATATTCGGCTTTTCGGCCTGAGCAGAATTGGCGAGCGAAAAAATGTTTGTACACAGAAGCGTCAGCAGTAGAAGCGGCGTCGGAAATCTCATAGATACCCTTTCGGATTGGTGTTCGTGTTTTGCCTCGTGCATCAGTTGTTGGTCCGACATCACAAGAGGTTCTTGATTACTCTCCGGTTGGAAGCTCAATATGTGCGAAGCCCGGATCATTCACAGGCATCACTTTGAGGGCAGTTTTTCGGACGGACTGGTCGATGGCGATCGTCAATTGATGTTGACCTTTTTCGACTTCTGCGGTGATGAGTTCTGAGGAATCGATTGGTTTTTCATCAATCCAGATTTGGAGACCATCTCCAGAATTCAATTTGAAACCGATCTTGCCCGATTCAGAATTAAACTCTGTACGCACGAAACTCATCCCTCGATTTCCGGCAGCCGAACGGTTGCGAATTCGTAGCTCCGGAAGTTCTGAGACAGCGAGTTCTCCGTTGACGTGGCTGTAAACTCGGCTCCATTGGAAGTCTGGATTATCGGTTGCGGCAGCGGCGTAGCTGATTCGACGGAACTGAAACGCAGCTTGCTGAGTCGCTTGAATCGTTTCCCAGTGCCTGACGATTTGCTGTGTGCTAATAGTGAATTCAGGCACGCGACCCAAGGCATACAGAAAGGCTGACAAGTCGATCAACTCCTGATGAGTAATGTTCGATGTCAGGCCGGCCGGCATTAGCGAAGCTCCTTGCTTTTGCTGTTCAATCGAATCTTTTCGGATCACCAGTTCTTTCCCGTCGGCATCTTTCAGGAAGAGTTGACTCTCCGTTTCGCGAGCTTTGATTCCGGAATAAATCTTTCCTTCGTCGGTCGCGACGACAACAGTGTGGAAGCCCTCTTTCACCTTGGCATTGGGATCAAGGATCGATTCGATGATGTAATCTGGCTGGGCTGTTGCCCCCAGACTCAGGAGGTTCGACCCGATTGTTCCACCAGCGGGACCAACTGCATGACACTTCAGGCAGTTGAGGTTTTGTCGGCGGAAAATTTGTTCTCCGCGAGCAGCGTTTCCATTTGCTAGAACGTCTTCAACGAGCGTCTGCATTTGGTCAGGCGTCAGTTTCACAGGATCTTGATTCAGTCCGCCAGCGGTTTGCAAAAGTTTTGCCAGTGCTGAGTCCTGTTGGCCGGACGAACTCAGAATTCGCGCGCCGACAACAGCAACATCTTTCGGGATTGTCTTTCCAGCAAGAGCTTTGGCGACGTGGTCTGTGGCCCCCTTCCGTTGCAGAATGGACTGGAAAAGCGGTTGAGAATCAGGAGCCGATGCCGATTGGAAAAAGAGAATCGACAGGTTCGCGGATTGCTGTGGACGGAAGCGAAGAAGTTCTTCAATTGCGACACGCCGCAAAGCTGGAGCCGATTTGCTCTTGGCAATGTTTGTCAGTTCCGTTGCTGCAGGTTGATCCGAAAAGGCTCCCAATGAGCGAATCGCACTCGAACGATCCTGCAGCGAAATCTTCTCATCTTGCGTCGCGGAAAGAACGACGTCCCGCAACTGCTCGTGCTTCCAGGCTCCGATGCACATGACGACTGCAGCCCGGATTGAGGGACTGTTCGCGTCGGCCAACTTTTTGATTTGATTGAGATCACGAGGCGGGATGATTTTTCGATTCACCGCTGCCGGATAAAGCGTATGAAGGAGTGCATGCCTGACTTCATCAGAGATCTCATCGCTGAGCGATAAATCGAAGATTGCTCCCAAATGTTCAGGAGTCCCGATGTCAGCGATGACTCGAAGAGCATCAAGTCGGGCAGAGCCATCGAGCGTTCCCTGCTGAATCTTCTGAACCAGTGTTGCAGTCCCGGCAGCAGAGCCAGATGCACGCAACAGAAACGGAAGTGCCTGCGGGGGGGATTCCACATTCAGCGACCCGTCCAGCAAGGCAGGTGTCCAAATCGGTTCGAGGTCCCGGCATGTCAGCCAGAGTGCGTAGTCGATGTTTTCGTCAACATCCTGATTCAAAGCCTGAAGGGCGATGCTGACTGCTTCAGGTTGTTTCACTTCTGCGAGAGCACGAATCGCTTCGAGTCGAACTTGCGGGTGAGTGTCTGCGATCCGTTCTGCAAGAATCTCCAGTGGAGAGTCAATCTTCTGTATGAGCTGCCCAACGACGCGTGTCGCTGCCGCGCGGACATGATGATCTTTACTGTTCAGGCACTTCCCGAGCAAAGTGGGGTCAGTTTTCCCGAATGACTGATGAATCCACAACGCTTCAAGGTTGAGTTGGTCGTTGGAATGTTTGTTGGCCCAGGCGAGGACTTCGGGCAACACTTTCTCGCCCTGTTCTTTCAGTACGACTTTTGCTTGAGATCGTGAGTAACGATTAGGTGAGTCAACATGGCTGAGCAATTCGGCCGTTGAGAGTTTCGTGAAGTCGACCGGTTTGAGAGTTGGCTTTCCAGTGTATGTGACGCGCCAGATCCGACCATGTGTGTGGTCGCGACGAGGGTCACGGAAGTCGACTTCGCCATGCTGAATAATGGGGTTGTACCAGTCGGCAATGTAGATCGCACCATCGGGACCTTGTTTGACATCAATCGGTCGAAAGGCAACGTGGTCAGACTTAATGACTTCCTGTTGCTCTTGCGAGCGGTAGCCGGAAGCGTCTTCCGTCAAGACGAATCGACAGACACGGTGTCCACGGAAGTCGTTGGTAATCATGCTGCCTTGCCAATCATCTGGCAGGTGCTCGCTTTCTACAATTTCCAACCCGCAGTGCTTCGGGCTCCCAGGATTAAGACCATGTAAGATCCGCTGAGCGCCGTAGGCTGTCATGTAAGAGGCGCCAGGAACCATGTAGTTGATTCCTTCTCCACCGGCTCCGTCGGTTCCAAAGGTTTGACCGTAGCGGTCGAAGTCGGTTCCCCACTGATTCACGAGACCGCGAGCAAAGACACTCAGCTCAAGCGTTTCGGGTCGAAATCTCCACATTCCGCCGGCGTTGAGTCGGTGAATTCCCCATGGGGTTTCGATGTGGCTATGGATGTAGATCGACTGATTGAAATAGAGATGGCTGTCCGGTCCATATCGGAGAGTGTGAATGATGTGGTGGGTATCTTCAGTTCCGAATCCGGAGAGGACGATCTCTTTGTGATCTGCTTTGCCATCTCCATTGGTATCTTTGAAGTGGAGCAGTTCAGTGCTGGCACCAACGTAGACACCGTCATTCCCGTAGGCGACTGCGGTCGGAATGAGAAGTCCCTCGGCGAAGACTTCTGTCTTATCGCTGACTCCATCACCATCGAGATCCTGTAAGTACAGGATTTTGTCTTTCGGTTTTGCTCCCGGCTCAATGTGAGGATAGGTTTCTGAACTGGCAATCCAGAGTCGCCCCTGTGGGTCGAAGTTCATTTGGATCGGCTTGGCAATTTGCGGATCGGCAGCAAACAGGTTGACTTCGAAGCCTTCGGGCAGAATGAAGGTTTTGCGTTCGAGTTCAGGATCCGTTGGCGGGATGACTTTCAAATCACGTTGTGCGTAAAGTCCTCCACCCAGCAAGTGGATCAGACAAATCATGAACACAAAATGTAGAGCATTTTTCATGCTTGCTGTGCCCGTGAAGTTCACTTTTATGACTTCAAAAACCGTTCGCCCCGAGGCAGTACGTAAAGACCAGTAATTGATTTGCTCTCGATCTCTTCTCATTGATGAACCTGTATGGCGGACGATTTCAGTATCGATGATTTTTTATTAACTATAAAGAATTTGTGATTCTCTGAGGCGACCACTGAACTCTATGGTTGAGAAACCTGTGGCTGAAAGGTGACCTCGATCTTGTTTCAGTCTTGGAGAGGGCAGTTTCAAGCTTTCGAATCAGTTGTTCAAGTGAAGTCACTCCGAATAGCGGAGCTGGTGGCGTCAGCGGCGAGTTAAGGTTTCATCAAGGTTGAGCAACACGTTCGACAGAACTGTCCAGCTGGCCTGGATTTCAACTGGTGTTTTCTCGGTTTCCTGACTTCCGATCACTTTGAGTTTCTGAGCTGACTCAATTTCGTTGGTGTATTTTTCTCTGAGGGATTCGAACGTCGATCTGAGGACATTGAGTTCTTGCTCAGTTGGCTGGCGAGCGGTGCAAAGCAGGAACCCGTAGGTGAGTTGCTCATCCTGCGTCGCTCCTGCTTCACTCAAAATTCGTCCCGCGAGTGCTTGTGCGGCTTCGATATAGACCGGGTCGTTCAGGGTCACAAGTGCCTGCAGCGGAGTGTTTGTCCGAATTCGCCGGACCGTGCAGACTTCGCGGCTGGGGGCGTCGAAAGCATCCATGGAAGGATACGGAAGCGATCGTCTCCAGGTGGTGTAGATTCCGCGGCGGAACTTGTCTTCGCCTTTGCTGGTTTCCCAATCGGTGGAGCCACCAAAGGCTGCCCGTAGCCCTAACTTGGGGCGAGGAGGATTGACGGAGGGGCCGTGCATTTTCCTGCTGAGCAAACCGGAGATTGAGAGTGCCTGATCCCGAATCATCTCGGCGGAGAGTCGGAAACGGGGGCCTCGAGCCAATAGCCGATTCTTCGGGTCTCTCGCTACGAGTTCAGCGTCGACTGTCGAGCTTTGTCGATAAGTGGCAGACATCACAATCAGCTTCAGGAACTGTTTCCGGCTCCAACCGTTGTTCTTTAATTGAATTGCCAGCCAATCCAGTAACTCTGGATGACTTGGGTAGTCTCCCTGCATTCCGAAGTCTTCGCTGGTCTCCACGAGACCGATTCCGAACAGGATTTCCCAGTATCGATTTGCAAAAACACGGGCTGAGAGCGGGTTCTGAGGATCGATCAGCCACTTTGCGAAATCGAGGCGGTCCGGGTTGGGACTTTCACTTCGATGGAATTCCTTGAGGAGACCGGCTGAGACCTCTGGTCCCAGGTCGAGAAAGTTACCACGCACATGGATATGAGTTTTTCGGTGTTTTTCCTCGAGGAGTGCGCGCATGATGGGAACCGTCACAGGCTTGATGTTTTTCAATTGCGTCTCGGTTGCCGTGATTTGTTTTTTAAGCTTTTCAATCTCGGGACTGTTCGCCCCGAGATACTCTGCAATGGCAGCACGCTCATCATCAGCGATTTTCTGAGTTGAATCGGGAACGTGAACTTCCGTTTCCTGTTTATTTGCCTTCAGCCTGGACTTCGCCCACGTGGGGGTTCTCTTTTCGTCAAGCAAAACGACTCGAAAGTCATTCAGGCGGCTTCCGATGTTCGGGCTGTCACTTCGGTTCCAGACAGAGATTCGGTCAATCTGATACGTCGCTCCCAAGTCGACTTCCCACCAGGGTGATGCATCTCGATTGGTATGCGTCGTCGATTTCGCTTCGAAAAAATCTCCGTCGGTGTTTCCATCGACCGCAAGGTTGGCTGTCCCGTTGTAGCCTGTGCTGCTTTGAGTCGCTTTCTTGCCTGCTGCGACCTGCTCATTTGCTGAAAAGACTTGCACCTCTGCCAGAGATAGAAACTCAGTTTTCCCGGGAAGTTCTATTCGCACAAACCGGGCCTGGATCGGACCATCTGCGAGTTTTACGGCGGGTTCCTCTTTTACAGAATCTTGTTGCAGCTTTTCGAGATCAGCTTTCAGGCCGTCGATTTTCGCTTGCAAGCTGGCCTTCTGCTCTTCAAGTTCTGGAGTCCAAAGATTCAGCAGGGGAGACTCGTCACGATTGTCCGCATCTTCAGTTTGATTCAGAATCGCGTACACATTGAAATATTCTTCATGAGTAATCGGGTCATATTTGTGAGTATGACACTGGGCACATGCCATCGTGAGGCCCATCCAAACCTGCATCGTCGTGTTGACTCGATCTACGACGGCTGCGCTGCGGAACTCTTCATCATCAGTTCCGCCTTCGCTGTTGGTCATGGTGTTCCGGTGAAACGCTGTTGCGATCAATTGCTCCTCTGTCGGACTTGGGAGTAAATCGCCAGCGAGTTGTTCAATCGTGAATTGGTCGATCGGCATATCCGCATTGATTGCATCGATGACCCAGTCTCGGTATTTCCAGATGACGCGCGGCGGATCGTCTGCGTATCCAGCTGAGTCTGCATAGCGGGCCAGATCCAACCAGATTCGAGCCAGACGTTCTCCATAGGCGGGTGACGCCAGCAACCTGTCGACCAGGCGTTCGTAGGCTTGTGGTGATGCGTCGTTGATGAACTGTTCAATCTCTTCCGGTGATGGAGGCAGCCCGGTGAGATCCAGCGAGAGACGTCGAATGAGTGTTGGCCGGTCCGCTTCGGGAGAGGGTTTGAGTTTCTGGCTGTCGAGCTTCTTGAGGATGAAACGATCAATGTCGTTGCGGCACCAGTCTGGATTGCTGGCATCGGGCACTTCCGGAAGTTTCGGAGCGACGAACGACCAGTGCTTGTCGTACCTGGCTCCTGATTGAACCCATCTCTTCAGTGTTTCAATTTCCTGCTGAGTCAGTGCTGGCCCTTGATCCGCAGGGGGCATGCGCAGCGACTCATCGCTGGTTGTGATGCGGGTGAGAAGTTGACTCGCTTCGATGTTTCCCGGGACAACCGCACGCTCTCCGCTGTCGAGTTCAGCACGTGAGGCAATCGCTTCATCAAGTCGCAATCCTGCTTCACGGGTTTCAGGGTCTGGACCGTGACATTTGAAGCAGCGTCCAGAGAGGATTGGTCGGACATCGCGAGTGTAATCGACCTCTTCCGCAAGCAATGTGGAGACCGCCAGAAAGGGGCAGCAAACAGATAGAATGAATGCACGAAAGTTCATGAAATAATCCGATTGAAGAAGTCCCTGTCCGGAAATCTTTGTGATGAAGGATTTTCTCAATGCTTGAAAGACCAAGTCCGAATCTTCGGTTTGATCCCCATTGAAAATCACCACTCTTCATCTCTTCACTTTAACAAAACGACAATCAATGGTCTGTCATCTCAGTGAATGACAGCGATTTCAGACGTCTTATTAGAACACGTTCGTGTGTCTCGTGTCTGTGAAGAACGTTTTTCATCAGGGAGGATACTGTACACCACAAGAGAGAGGGCGTACATCATTTCAGGAAATACTACAGAGCAAATCCAGATTTCTAAATGATTCTAAAACCTGAGTTCGCTCTCTTGAACACCGAGAAAAGCGACCATTCCACAAGTTTCCCGACTTGTTCCAGTCTTTGCGTTCTGCCTGTTGGCAAGGAGTCTACGAAGCCGTGAAAGCGTTCTTCATGGGCACATGGTTGAGCAAGCTGCTCTAAAAAACTTTACTGCAACCGGCGAACGAGTTCAGCGACTTCTTCAGGAGCGGGTATGGCTTTGACGAACAGTTCCAAATCATCCTGTCCTGAGCTGGAGATCGCAATGTCTCCGATCCCCAGTATTCGCTGAATGACATTCTGATGGACTTGCAGGTTTCGGACATCATCGTGCTGAACTTCGGTGGTCGATTTAGAAAGAATTCCCTTCCGTAGTGTGGTTCGCTTATTGGTGACTTGCAGAGTCGTCGCGATGATTTCCACATACCAATAGATCAAGTATCCGGCAGACAGGACGAGAACTCCCAAACAGATTGCAGCCAGTGTCCAATTTTGATCGATGGATGCCATGACCCCGAAGATGGCTGATGCTATGGCGAGTCCGACTAATGCCAGATAGAGGAAAGGATGCCGGCGAAACATTGCTGGATGCAGTTCAACCAACGTCGACTCATCATCTGACGGACGGGTGATTGTATACTCTGCGTCAACATGCATCGCCTGAGGGTCTTTCTCCATCATCGGCTTGGCTGACGGTTCCTCTGCCAGGAATGGGGTTGAGCAGTGAGGACATTCGACCGTCTCTCCGACGAGAGTCGTGACAATATCAATCGAGGCATCACACGCTGGGCAGCGGTAGGTCAATTGAGAGATCGCTTCTGTCTTGGGTTCCATCGTGACGGTACTTTCTTTAACAAAAAACGCTAACAACACTTCTGGAATCTCTGAGATTGATAGTGATTTCGATCACTGTTTCAGGTGATGTGTCATCGAATCAATCTGAATCACAGAAAGGCGGAGAAGCAAAAGTGGACTGGTCTCTTTTCATCCTGAGTGGTCTTTAAACAATCAATTGATTGCTTCGACAGTACTCATTTCTGTCTAAGTACGAATAAAGCAGGATTTGTGCCAAAACTTCAGTTCAAGAGAGTCTGCTGCCAGACCGGGGCGGTTGAAAATTTCGCGATGGCATGCTGGTTGCAATGAAGAGTTTTAGATGACTTCGCTTCCGTTTTATTGAGATCAGCCACCATGAGTTCTTCATATTTGACATTTCAGCAGGGGAGTTGTGAACCTGCAGATGAGGCATCTTCGAGCAGTGATTCCGAAGAGTCGGGCTCAAATTGTGGAGAGAGCCTGGAATCGCTCGTTGATGAGTCGAAGGAGAAAATGGATGGGGATGAGGTGAACATTGGAGAACTACTCGACTCATTCGAAAGTCGGGGGTTCGGACCGTTGCTGCTCATTCCTGCGTTGATTTCGATTTCTCCGCTCGGCACGATTCCGGGCATGTCGATCGTGACAGGGAGCTTGATTTTCGTGATCGCTGTCCAAATGATCTTTCGATCGGGCCATCCCTGGATACCGAGTCGCCTCGAGACGATCAGCTTCAGCCGAGAACGTTTCGACAAGACAATCGAGAAAATGACTCCTTGGATAAAATGGATTGACCATTGGGTTTGTAAACGCTGGGGGGTCATGACGGCTGGTCCGATGCATTACATCGTCGCTGTAGTCATGATCCTGTTATCGTTGACTTACTACCCGTTGGCCGTCGTCCCATTTGGTGTTCTACTCCCCGGAACGGCAATGACCTTCTTTGCTCTCGGGATTACGATGCGAGACGGCTATTTGGTAACACTCGGCCTGATCGCAGCATGCGGGGCTGCCTACGGCATGGTCGCTCTTTGGCCGTTTTAACGCATTTTCAGTGCTGGTCGTCCCCGTGAAGCTCGCTTTCATGACTTCATGAACTGCTTGCCACGGGGCAGGAAGTTGCAACTCAATTTGAGACTGCTGTGTGTGCTTTGTCTGTGCTTTGTTTTTCGAATCCGGATCGTTTCTGGATTCCCTCAAAATAAGGCAGTATCAGTCATCAGAACAGTTGAATTTGCTATACTCTTCGCTCTTGGATTGTAGATTGAATCAAGCAAGAGAGCCTGCGCAACAGAATATCGGCAGTATTGACATCCAGCGACGTTTGATGAGCAGATCAACAAGCCTGCGGGAGACTTCGAGACACGCCTCAACAATGAAGATCGGTCAAACGCAATGGCATGGTGGTTACAGAGATGGGACACGCTTCGGGGAAGCCTGTGGTTTATACCTGGGCTGGGTGTGCTGGGAGCCTTACTGCTTTCGGTCATTACGCTTCAAATTGACTATCAACTGAGCTATGAAAAGTTGAGCCCGCCAGCTTGGCTGATAACAACCAGTTCTGCAGCACGATTGACGCTCAGTTCGCTCGCTGGAGCATTGATTACAGTGACAGGTGTCGTGTTTTCCATGACGATGCTCACGCTGGCTCAAACATCCAGTCAGTATGGTCCACGCTTGCTGCGTTCATTCCTGAATCAGAATGTGACGCAACTGACTCTCGCAGTCTTTGTGGGGACAAGTTTGTACTGCATGTCTGTCCTGCGGACGATTCGGGAAATCGAGGAGGGGAATTTCTTTGTTCCGCACCTTTCCGTCTTCGTTGGTTTGTGCCTGGGGTTAATGAGTTTACTCTTCTTTGTCTATTTTATTCATTACACGGCAAGTTCAATTCAGGCCGAGTCCGTTATCCGGGCAGTCTCTTATGAACTGGATGATGCGATCGAGCGTCTCTTTCCGGAATCTCTCGGCGACGACTCGGACGACAGCGATGCAGACGACAGTGCTTCCGGCGATAGTGACCCAAACCAGGAGAAGCCAGATTCTACGCTCCTTATTCAGGCGGATTCGATCGGATATGTTCAAGGAATTGACGGTGATCGCCTGATCGAGCTGGCAGATCAGCTCGACACTGTTTTCTATGTTAGAGCCAAACCCGGCGATTACATCTTTCACGGCGCACCACTTCTTGATGTCGCCAAAGACGGAAAAGACGAAGTTGAGGAAGAGTTTCAATCAAAAGTGAGAGAGACCTTCTTAACCGGAGTGCGGCGAACCCCAAGGCAAGATACAGGGTGCGTCATTAAAGAATTGGTCGAAGTTGCCATCCGAGCACTCTCGCCCGGGATCAATGATCCCCACACAGCTGTGGCTTGTATTAACAGCCTGGCATCAGCTTTGAGCAGCGTCGCAGGTCGAAAGTTTCCTGATTCACATCGCAGAAATGAAGAAGGCAAGGTTCGTGTGATTGTCCAAACTCCGACCTTCTCGCAGCTGCTTGACGACTGTTTTCGCGAGATACGTTTTTATGGAGCAGATTCTTTCTTGATTTTGGAGCAACTCTCGAAAAGCTTGCAGATGCTCTCGTATTTCGTTCAGCGCAAAGCAGATGCAGAAGCCATTCGTCGTCACCTGAAGATCATCGATAGTCTGGCTGAGCAAAACCTCACGATAGACGACGAGAAAAAACAGATCTTCGCGATCACCGAAGAGGCTAAACATTGCCTTGAGAAGATCGTTTGAGAATCGTTGAAGCTGCGGGGCGCCACTATCTCTTTTGCGGTCCGGAGATGAGGCAGATCACTGCGACAAACAGCGACGCACCGACAATTGACCAGACGACTGGAAAAGAGTGCGAATCAATCTGAATTGAGAACTGTTCCGGGAGTCCCAATTTCATCGCCAGCCAGCGCCCCAGCATCGCTCCAACAAATCCGAGCGCAATGGACCCCAGGCAGCCGACCTTCGATCGACCGACAATGGCTTGACCAATACTTCCGCAGATTCCGGCGATCAACAAAAGGAGGAGTATTTCAACAAAAGTCATGGCAGTTTCGCCTCGCGTGGTTTCAATTTTGTTTCACGTCGTGAGCTGTCTTGAAAAACTGAGTTCGTACTCTCAAAGACTACGGAAGCCCTTCATGCGAGAAGTGGCTGAATAGTCTCTCAGTCCTCATGTGTTTGGAGTGACACGATCGTGAACGCAAAAAAGAGCCATCGAAAGTTCGATGACTCTTTTTGCTGAATTGAGGAATTCTGCGATTCCCATAGGTCCTGTCGGGCTATTGAGGTCGTACAAATTCACTCGATATTTCGATCACCTGATTCAATTCTTGTGAGAGCGAATCAGGCATTCGCCGAGAGGTTGTCTCAGTGCTTCAGGTGAGCACCAGAGCAGTTTGCTCTACTTGCTCTAACGTGTGCTCGTGAAGAACGCATTTCATCTATAAAATTGCTGTTCGCCACGAGGCATCAACGCATCCATCATTTTCAAAATGGCTCTAAACGTTTACGCGGCGACCGCTGAGCAGTGAGATGACAGCGAGAACCAGGAAGACAAAGAAGCAAATCTTAGCCGCTCCGTACGCCATACCACCGACCAGGCCGAATCCAAACAGACCAGCAAGTAACGCAATGACCAGAAATGTGAGTGCCCATCCTAACATGATTTTTCCCTTTCAAAAGGAGTTTGATTTTTGTTGAAAGAGGCTAAGGCACACTCCGTGCCAATTCCGGTAAGTTATGCATGATTGGTCTGTAAGATGTTTGCGAGAAACAGTTTATGGGTATTTACGGGGTGAGCGAGTCGAGCAGCCCGAAAATGCGATCGGTCGCTGATCTATCGAACTGTCCATTACAAGACCAGCAATTCTGTCGATGTCTGCTTGATGTTCGACGCTCAAACTCTAAAACACCCATGAGAATGTTTCTTGGAGACAGATCGACATGAGGCATCACGGGCACATGGCGGAGCAAACTGTTCCAGGAACTGCTCCGGGGCTTTAACTTCATTACTCATACAGAGAGGTACGCAGTCATAGAATCCGTTTCTTGAGAGCTTTCAACTCGCTTTCACATTGCCTGACTAGCTCGTGAAAAAACAGGAAGACCATATCGGTGCATAGAGAACGGTGCGTAGAGTGCGATCAGAATTTTTTAATTCGTTGTTCTTCTGCGGGATGACGATTCTTCGTTTAAATTTTGTTAGAGTTGAAAAATAATTCACAGTCAGCCGAGACTGATCTTTGGAGAAAAACATGGCACGTGTATTAGTTATCGACGATGATCGATCGGTTCGAATTCTCGTTGAGAAGGGATTGGAAAAGAGTGGGCATCATGTCTTCGCGGTTGCGAATGAAGCCGAAGGTCTCGATGCGATCCGTGAGTTCAAACCGGATGTGTTGTTGCTCGATTTGGTTCTGAAAGAAGGTTCAGGGCTGACGGTATTTCAGAATGTCCAAAAGCTGGATTCGCGATTACCGGTCATTTTCATTACCGGAGAAGCTGGAAGTGAAACGACGATCGAAGCGATGCAGATGGGGGCATTGGATTACATCGCAAAACCTCTCGACATCACCATCCTTTCTGAGTTGGTCGAGCAGGCGGCTCGTACGCGACAACTTATGAACACGCCTGTGGCACTCGGCGTGAACCCGGCAGAATCTGGCGGTGACGATGCGTTTCTAGGTCGCAGCCCCAAAATGCTGGAGGTTTTCAAAATCATTGGCCGTGTTGCCAAACAGAAGATTCCGGTTCTCATCCGCGGAGAGAGTGGAACTGGGAAGGAATTAGTCGCTCGGGCGATTTATCAGCACAGCGACCGCTTTGATCGTCCATTTATGGAGGTCAACTGCGCCGCGCTCCCAGACACGCTACTGGAGAGCGAGCTTTTTGGGCACGAAAAAGGTGCTTTCACCGGAGCGGATCAACGCCGGATTGGAAAGTTCGAACAGTGTGACGGCGGAACGATTTTTCTCGATGAAATCGGGGATATGGCACCCGTTGTTCAGGCAAAAGTTCTGCGTCTCCTGCAAGAACAGCGTTTCGAGAGAGTCGGAGGGAATGAAACGATCCAGACAGACGTTCGAATCGTGACCGCTACAAACCGTCAACTGGAAGAGATGGTTGAGAAAGGGAGCTTTCGTTCAGATCTAATGTATCGACTCAATGGAGTGACGATTTCCCTACCGCCACTTCGTCAACGAGGAGCAGATATCAAAGATCTGCTTCAATATTTCTTGTCTCAAGCGATTCAGGAACTCGGTTATCCTGAGTTACAGGGGCTTTCTGAAGATGCCCTTCAGGCCTTGATGGATTATGAATGGCCCGGAAACGTCCGCGAACTTCGATCGGTGATGCGGCAGGCTGTAATAAATTCGACTGGCACAGTCATTGCAGAGAGTTTTCTGCCTCCAGAAATTCGAGGGATTCAAGTTGAAGAGACTGAGTCGAGGAATGGGGCTGACGACGGGAGTTCAATGAACTTGGCTGGATTCGTCAGTCGCAGGCTGAAAGCAGGATCGACGAATTTGTATGCTGAAACTCTGGAAATCATGGAAAGATACCTCATGGCACAAGTTTTACAGCAGACCGAAGGGAACCAGTCTCAAGCTGCTGAAGTCCTGGGGATTACACGCGGGAAAATTCGAGATCGGATTGCCGCATTCGGAATCAATGTGAACAAGACGGTCTCGGTCGATCCAGAGTGACCAGCAACAAGAATCAGGAGACATTTCGTGGCGGAGAACTGGCAGTCGCTCTTCTTTGAGCAGGTTCAAGATGCCTACATCGTGATTGACGTCAACAGTGTCGTCCTGTCGTGGTCCGCTCAGGCTGAAAAGTTGTTTGGTTGGAGCGCCGACGAAGCTGTCGGGACGACCCTCGCTTCCCTCATCATCCGTGATGAGGACCTGGATGCTCATCTGTCTGGTTTGAAAACATATCAATCCACCGGCGATGGGCCACTCATCAACAACACGACAAAGCATATTGCGAGAACGAAATCAGGTTCGACGGTTCCCGTTGAACTGTATGTTGTCCCGATCAAATCGGGAGAGAACTTCCAATTTGTAGGTTGCGTTCGCGAAGCCGAAGAGATCGATCGTCAATCTATTTTTCGACCTGCACTTGAGTCGTTTCCCGGAGAAGAAAACTCGATTCAAATTGCTCTTCAAAATGCTTTGCAGGAGATTTGCACGACTCTGGGCTGGGAGGTTGGCCACGGGTTGATCGTTGATGAACTCGAGAAAAGTTTAGTCTCGACCGAGATCTGGCAGTTTGCGACGCAGGAAGTGGCCTCTCAAGCGGCTGATCTGAAGAATGCGACCCATTTTTTGTTAGGGGAAGATCTTCCCGGGCGTGCCTGGGAGAGCCATGAAGAAGTCTGGCTGACGAGCACCAACTCGCCCAGAGTGCGGGACAACGCATCCCTCAGCGAGTTCTTCAACTCTGGAGTGGCTGTTCCGATTCTCACCGATGGAAGTGTCTCAGCGGTACTGGAGTTCTTCGATTCTGGAGACCGAGCCCAGAGTCCTGAAGTTGTGGATCTCATCAAGCAGTCAGCTTCCAAGCTCAGTTATGAGCTTGAACGACATCGTTGGCATCGAGAGATGTCATTCCTGGCTGAGATCGTCGAATCAACGACTGATGCGGTCATCGGAAAGGATCGAGCTGGGAAAATTGTACTCTGGAATCATGGCGCCGAGTTGACCTACGGATACTCCGAGGCAGAAGCACTCGGAAAGTCGATTTCCATCATTTTGCCAGATGGAGTGAATGAAGAAGAACAAGAAATTCGGGACATCGTTGCGACACAAAAACGCCTCTCCTCATTCGAGACCGTTCGAAGGAACAAGGCTGGGGAACTTCTGGATATTTCGCTGACGATTACTCCGATTCGTGATCGGGAAAATCGATGGATCGGTTCCGCAACAATTGAACGTGACATCACCGCTTTTACTGAATCGATTTATGAACTTCATGATCGTGAAGAAAAACTCCGGCTGATTATGGAAGCTTCCGGAGAAGCAATTTACGGAATTGACCTCGAAGGAAAATGCACCTTCGCGAATCGTGCATGCATGCAAATTCTGGGGTACGAATCAATGGATCAGGTGCATGGTCAAGACATGCATTTGTTGACTCATCACTCTTTCGCAGACGGAAGTGAGTATCCGCGGCACCAATGTAAAATCCTGCAAACATTCCGGTTAGGGAAGTCGATCCATATTCAAGACGAAGTTTTTTGGAAGAAAGACAACACAAGTTTTCCCGCAGAATATTGGTCCTCGCCCATCCGTCGCGGTGATGAAATTGTGGGTGCGGTTATTGTCTTTGAGGACGCAACGCAAAAACAAGCGGATGATCGGACGCGGGCAGAATTGGCAGCTATTGTTGAATCTTCACGTGACGCCATCGTCGGGAAATCACTCGATGGAATCATCAAAACCTGGAATCGTTCAGCGGAAGAGCTTTACGGATATTCCGCAGAGGAAGCAATCGGTCAGGCGTATTCGTCGCTTGTTTGCCAAGGAGATGACTCAGAGTCGACAATTCAGGAAATCCACAACGACGATTCCGGCATACCAATTGAAGCTGTCCGGAGACGCAAAGATGGGACTCTGATTGACGTCGGGGTGACCGAGTCGGCGATTCATATTGCTCAAGGGAAAATTATCGGGACGGCATCGATTGAGCGAGACATCACCGTTCGAAAACAACGAGAGGCAGAACTCGAATCCGCTCGCAAAACTGCGGAAGTCGCAAACCAAACGAAAACAGAATTCCTCGCAAACATCAGCCATGAATTACGTACGCCCATGAACGGCGTGTTAGGGATGCTGCAGGTCGCACTCGAAGAACAACTTCCCGCAGCGTTGCGAGACTATCTGGCAACGGCTCACGATTCTGCGGAAACATTGTTGTTGCTTCTCGACGAGTTGTTGGACTTTTCGCGTTTAGAAACAGGGCAGTTTGAGATCATCTCCGAAACGTTCGATATCCATTCGGAAATCGATTTAGCTTTGAAGGCCCTTGCACTCCGTGCTCACGAGAAGGGCCTCGAATTGATCGTTGACATCGATCCGAATGTCCCAGTCTGGGTTGAAGGTGATGCGGGACGTCTTCGTCAAATTATCACCAATCTTGTTGGCAATTCGATCAAATTTACCGACGTCGGCGATATCGTTTTGAAGGTGTCGAATGAATCTCGAACGGAAGAATTCATTCGGCTGAAATTTATCGTCAAGGATACAGGGATCGGGATTTCAGACGAAAATTTGGAAACGATTTTTTCTCCCTTTACCCAAGTCGATTCCTCAATGACACGTTCCCGAAGCGGGTCCGGGCTTGGGCTGGCGATTTGCGATGAACTCATCGAAAAGATGGGTGGGACAATTTCTGTCACCAGTGAAGTTGGAGTTGGGACGACCTTCGAAGTCAATCTTCTCTTCCGATTTGCCAACAAGCCGGAACATCATCCAGACTTGCGTCAATTAGCAGGAGAACAGGCGCTCATTGTGGACGACAATGATGCTAACCGCGAAATTCTTTCGAAACTCCTGGATAATTTCTCCATGCGGGTGAACTCTGCTGAGAATGCCGGAGAAGCGATCAATTTATTGCGAAAATCGTCGGACTCTGAATCGATGTTCGGGATTGCGATCATCGATTCCCTGATGCCTGAAACGGACGGGATGAGTCTTGTCCAGGAGTTGAGGAATCAGGGGAATAACATGCCGATCATTCTCATGGTTTCTCCCGGAGAGCGACTCGCCGTTGAGCAAAATGCCCAGAAGCTTGGGATCTCAACATTTCTGGAGAAGCCGGTCTCTCGCTCAGATGTTTTCGATGCCGTGATGACAGCGTTGCGTGGACCGCAATTAACCCGTGAATCGTTTGAAGAGCTGACCCCGGTTACACATCGAGCGCTTTCGGTCCTTGTTGCGGAAGATACTCCTGCCAATCAGAAAGTGGTCAGAGCGATTCTGGAAAGGCGAGGACATCAGGTGACGATCGCTCACAACGGTAAAGAAGCGTTGACGAAGCTGAATAATGATCAAAGCTTCGACATCATCTTAATGGATGTTCAGATGCCTGTGATGGATGGGCTACAGGCGACTCGCGCGATTCGTGATCAGAAGGAATTTCATGACATTCCGATTATCGCGATGACTGCCCACGCACGCCGTGAAGATCGCAGGCGTTGTCTTCAAGCGGGGATGTCAGGATATATTTCCAAACCATTGGACGTTAATAAACTGATTCGGCTCATTGAAAAGTTTTCCAAGAGTAAAAAAAGTAGTCCTGCTCAGGTTGAATCAAAATCACCTGTCCGAGAAAAAGTTCAACCAACAATGATCGTGAATTTAGATGCAGCTCTCAAGCGATTGGGAGACGACGAGGAGCTTCTAGACTGTATGAAAACCGCGTTTCTAGAAGATTCCCCGCAGTTACTTGAAGAAATTAAGACTGCCCATGAGAACTCCAGTTTCCCAGAGTTGCACCGGGCAGCACACAGCTTGAAAGGACTTGCATCAAACTTCGACGCATTCAAACTCGTTGCTTCGGCAGCGGAGATTGAGAACGCCGCAAAGGTGAGTCAGCCGGTGGAGCCGACTTTGATTGCTCAGGTCGAACGTGACCTCGACGATGTCAGAAAGGCCGTGCAATAGGAGATTTGAAGTCGCAGCGATTCACAGAATTAGCGATTCTGAGATTTCACTGCCTGTTCAGATTTTGTGAAGCAAGGAGTGACTCCACTGCGCAATGGAAACCGCGGATAGCCTGCTGAAGCTATCCGCGTGCAATATTTTTGATGATCAGCGACGCGATTTTTAATCGTCTGCGAGTGAGTCACGCAGGTCGCGAATCTGATCATGCGTCGCTTTGACACTGGCGTACTGGCGAGTCAGGATGTCGTTGACTGCGCTTCCTGCAGTCTGTCGGAGTATCTCTTCGTATGCCTCTTTAATCTGATCTTCACCACGTTCAGCTTCAGCCACAACTGCGTGGGCGTCGTTTGATGTCATCAACTCGCGGCATTTCATCCAGCATCGGTGAAGTGCTGCAGCGTAGCTGCCTGAGCGATTGACCGTCTCGTCGTTAATGGTCAGGTAAGTTGCCAGCTCGTCTGCTTGTTCGCGACGTTGCTGACCAATTTCTTTGAATGCAACTTTGAGCACACCCGAGTTGATATTCTTTGCTGCGTAATCAAACCCGTCTGCACTATCAATGTTCATTTGAACGAGTTGCTCCAGGCCTTCAATTGTGTTTTTATTTAAATCAGCTTTTGTTTCGAGAGCCATCTCTATTCCTCCAAAATTAAATATGATTGAGTTGAGAATATTGAATCTAATAGGGCAAGGAACGTGCCAAAGCGGTTGACAATCTAGTATGTCCTTCTCTCGTGATGGGGACCCTTCGAACGAAAACGACACATTTGTCAGCGAATTGCCACAGATTTAGAGACTTTTTGGAGGCTAATGAAATCTTCTGGAAAACTTTCTGAGCGGACGAACTCACCAGCTTCAGAAGCCTTTCTCAATCTGGTTGATTGCTACTCTGCCAGCCTGTTTGAATATCTATCAGCCTCACGAGCGTTGACAGACCAGTGATCACAGCTGGTGGAAAACCAAGTGGCAACATTCTGTAGCTGAACTGTGTAACTGAATTGTGCGGCTGAACTGGGCGAATGAAATGAGGCTCAGACCTTTTGGTGGAGTTCCACTTTGCTGAGGTCGTGACCTTCACCGGACGCAGGGATAAGGGGTCGCGTGAAGCGACCTCGCGGTTGAAGCTCAATGTTGCAGTGTCTGGTTTGCAGTGTCTGGTTTGCACTCTTTCCGGAATTGCCTTCCTGTTTAAAAGGTCTGTTTGCACGACGCTGGTGTGAAAACTTTCTTTGTTGGCTGGTTCTCGATCAGTGTGAGTTGTGCGAGATCAATTTCTTACGTCGTACGCCGCTTGGATTTTTTTGCTGTGAAACAACTTCGATATTGCATTTCCCGAATTAGTGTTCGCGTTCAACTTCGTGTCGGACAGCTATTTTACTGACGAAACGCCTTTTAAACGGGCACACGGTAAAGCAAGCAGCTGTGGAAATAGCTCTGACGTTCTTACTGGAGTGGGACAGGAAGTTGCAAAAAATGATGAGAAAAATGACTTTGGCATAAAGCCTGCATAATCCGGTTTCATCAAACATCAGAACAATCTTCAACAGTCAGTTGGATGATTCAAGATTTTCAATCAAAAGGAGTATGCAGATGTTATTTTCAAAACCTCACCTGATTCTTTGTCTTGCCGGGCTTCTCGCAGTTGGGTGTACCACAGATTCGGGAGACATCCAGGAAGCACGCCAAGATCTGGAAGAGACGAAACAGGAAGCCAGACAGGACATCGCACAGGCCGAACAGAACGTTCATGAGACTCGTAAGTTCAGCCAGGAAGAAATGGAAGAAGAGCAAGAAGCTTTGGAAAACTTAGCTGAGACTAAGAAAGAAGCTCGAGAGGACATCAACTCAGCGGAGAAGAATCTTCGCGAAACAAAAATCGAAGCTGAGAAAGATCGCAGAGCTAACCTGACAGCCGCTCAGGAAGATTTGAAGGCTCAGGAGAAAGACGTTCTTCAAGCTCAACAAAAAGTTGATGAATTGAAGGTCGAACTTGACGCTGCTCAAGCGAAGTTGAAAGAGCTTCAAGAGGGTGCCGACAAGGATGCGATTGATGCAGCACAGGACGAAGTGAAATCGAAACTTGAAGAATTGAAGCAAGCAAAAGATACTCTTGAAGAAGAAAAAATCGAGGTTGCTAACTCTCATAAGAAGATCAACGAATTGAAATCTGAATAGAGTTACGATCGACACTCTTTTCTAAGAGACTGAATTAGACCGTCGCGAGGGGATGATGATCATCCTCTCGCGATTTTTTTTGGTTTCGGGACTTCAAAAATTGAGCGGGAGCGAACTTCAGGTGGGCGAAAACAGGATTCATGTTAACATGATCGAGCGGTGGCGAGCATTGAATCAGTCGGAAGCGAAGTAAGTTGCAGAGCGTAATGCAGGTGATTGCACGCTAGTGCAAAACACTGCACGAGCCAGGGCGTTTGCTCTCCAGAATTTCCTGAAAGTGGTGATGTCAGCATGCTGAATGACTCGCGTTGTTGTGAATTTCAGCAAAGCGACTGCCTCGGCACGTCAATCGCACTTGGCCGATTTTGTGAAATAACCAATCCCCGCGACGATCTAAAAGTAAAGTTCAACACGTGCCTGCTTCGAAATTAAGACTCTTTCAACGTGTGGCAATCTTGTTCGTGATGTGCTGCACTCTCCTTGCACACGGAGAAAACGCTGTTGCCTCTGCTGCTCAAATCGACACGCAGACTCCTGTGGCAGAAAGCTCTCCGCCAGAAGTTCATGATGAGGGACTTGAAAAAGAAGGACTTGAGAAAGAAGGCGAGGAACATGGAGGGCAGCACGCTGATCCCATTGCTCCGGTGTTATTTGGGATTGTGGTGATTCTTCTGGCGGCGAAAGTTGGCGGGCACGTTTTTGAGATCCTGGGACAACCTGCTGTTCTGGGCGAACTTGTCATCGGAATGGTGCTGGGGAATTTATCTCTGATCGGGATTGATCAACTCGACTTTCTGAAAGTGGACTACACGCATCATCAAAACTTTGACCTGCTCGATTATGAACACTTAGCCGGAGTGACCGTTGATCACTTGGCTCGAATCGGTGTGATTTTACTTTTGTTTCAAGTCGGGCTGGAATCCTCAATCCGACAGATGCGGCGCGTCGGCTCGTCGGCACTGCTGGTGGCGTTGATTGGTGTGATAGTGCCAACAGCCTTAGGGTGGATTTGCGGGGCAATCATGCTGCCGAATCACCATTGGCCCGTCCACATGTTTCTGGGAGCAACGCTGAGTGCAACGAGCGTGGGGATCACGGCTCGTGTCCTGAAGGATCTGAACGTTTCCACAACCAAAGAGTCACAGATCATTCTGGGTGCTGCGGTGATTGATGATGTCTTAGGCCTGGTCGTTCTGGCGGTGGCTCAGGGAATGATCGCTGGAATGGGAGCTGCGATGATGGGGGGCGAATCTCAATTCGGGCTCATGGAACTAGGGTATATCATGATGAAAGCGATGGGCTTTCTGATCGCGGCGATTGTTCTGGGACAGTACGTTTCAAGGCCTCTCTTTGCAGTTGCAACCTATCTTCGCGGGAAGGGGCTGCTGGTTGTTACCTCCCTGTTGATCTGCTTTGGGTTTGCCTGGGGCGCCGATGCTGCTGGACTCGCGACCATTGTCGGAGCGTTTGCTGCTGGGTTGATTTTGGATGAAGTCCACTATGCCGAACTTCGTGAAAAGCATGATGAGGGAACTCTCGACGAGTTGCTCTCACCGCTGATTGACCTGATGGTGCCCATCTTCTTCGTGGTGATGGGATTGCATGTTGACCTGCGTAGCTTCGCAAGCTTCTCGGTGATTGGTCTGGCGAGTGTGCTGACGATTGTCGCAATCCTCGGCAAGCAGGCTTGTGCACTGGGAGTCCTTGAGCGCGGAGCGAACAGGACCGTTGTGGGGCTCGGAATGATTCCACGTGGAGAAGTCGGCCTGATCTTCGCTGCGATTGGATTGCAACTTCGGTTGGGGCCAGAACGAGTTGTTGATGAGAGTACCTATTCCGCACTTGTTGTCATGGTGATGGTCACCACGATGGTCACTCCGCCGCTATTGAAGTGGGGCTTCGGACGAGCTGAGTCAAAAGTCGCTGACGAGAATGGCCTCACTTGAAATCGTCAGAGCGAATCTCGCATGGATTGCAGGTCCCGAGGTAAGGTCCGTTTTCGATTTCAGATCGGTCGTGATCCCGGTCGTGGGGTTGATGTTTCTAAAACGATCCGGTTACAAAGATAAGAATGACAACCGGAAAAACAACATGCTGCATTGTCGGCGGTGGCCCAGCCGGGATCTTTCTTGGATATCTCCTCGCTCGTTCCGGTGTGCCCGTGACTGTGCTGGAAAAGCATGCAGATTTTCTCCGTGACTTCCGGGGCGACACGATTCACCCGTCGACATTTCAACTCCTTGATGAGCTTGGCCTGCTGGAAGAGTTTCTATCGATCACTGACTTTCAAACGGAACAGCTTTGGATCAATTTTGAAGGTCAACGAATTGCCGGGCCGACGTTTGCTCACCTGAAGACAAAGTGTAAGTTTATCGGCTTCGCGCCCCAGTGGGACTTTCTGAATTTGCTCAGCCAGGAAGCAGGCAAGTTCGATTGCTTCGACTTGAGGATGAGTACTCGAGCCACTGATGTGATCCGGGAAGAGGGCAAAGTCGTTGGAGTCCGCTGCGAGTCAGACAAGCGTGAATACGAAATCAGAGCCAATCTTGTTGTTGCAGCCGACGGACGAAATTCAACAGTTCGTGCAGTGACAGGTCACACGGTCGTTGAATCCGGAGTTCCCATTGATGCACTCTGGTTTAGGATGGATCGACCTCAACATGGTGAAGGGGAGACGCTGGGCTGGCTCCGCGATGGGCACATGCTAGTGACCATTCCCCGCAGAACTCACTCGCAGATCGCTATGGTAATTCGCAAAGGCTGTTTCGATCAGATTAAGTCTCAGGGGATCGATGCATTCCGCCAGACAATTCGTAAGGTCTGTCCGCCGCTTGCAGATGTTGCCTTAAGTTTGAAAGACTGGGGTCAGGTGAAACTGCTGACAGTGCAGATCAATCACATGGAGCAGTGGTTTGAAAATGGGTTGCTGTTTCTTGGCGATTCGGCGCATGCGATGTCACCCATGGGGGGAGTGGGGATCAATCTGGCGATACAGGACGCTGTCGCCGCAGCCAATCAGCTTGTGACTCCTTTAAGGAATGGCACCCTCAAATTGGAAAATCTGCAGGCGATTCAAACCCGAAGAGAACCCGCAGCTAGAAAAACACAACGACTCCAGGTTCGTGCCCATGCCATTCTTTTTGGAAGGAGTACTGGACCGGATCAGGCGTTCTCCATTCCATGGACGATGCGAACCGCAGCTTGGCTGTTCGCACCACTTTTGCGAAGAATCGCTGGACGATGGATCGGTCTGGGCTTTCAACCGGAACAGATCCAAACGAAAATTGTGGAAAGTTGAGGTCTCGCAATTCGAGTACGTGAACTTCACGTACCCGACAAGCATAGAAGCTGCTCTAGAGCATCTTTCTTTTAGTTTTTCAGTAGATTTGAGGTGATTGGTGATTTAGTCTATTGGTTGTGTGGGGC